>JBFHME010000018.1:0-32897 GCA_041594435.1 Acidimicrobiales bacterium | reverse complement strand
TTGCGGGTGGCCTGCTTGAGGCCGCCGATCTCGGCCCGGAGCTTCTGGGAGATGACGAGGCCGGCGGCGTCGTCGGCGGCCCGGTTGATCCGGAACCCCGAGGAGAGTTTCTCCAGGCTCTTGCCGATTCGCATCGACGTGCCCGACAGGTTGCGGCTGGCGTTGAACGCCATGACGTTGTTGTTGATACGCATTATCCCGATGAGTCCTTCCGTGAGGGATGTTGATTCGTCCCGGTCCATCCGTGGTCCGGTCCATAGAGAGCATCGACATTCCAGCCGCGAGCATGAGAAATTTTTCGGCGATCCGTCGCCGACATCACTGCATCACCAATGCGGTGAACAACACCCGCACCACCCGGTCGTCCCCGTAGGCCTCGACCATCAGCTCACTCAGCTCCTCCTTGGTCCGTTTCCTCGGTTCCCCCGGAGCGAAGTCCTCGCTGGTTCGTGAGCCGATGTAGTCGACGATCACGTCCTTGGCGATGGCCTGGTCGGCGTCGAAAAGGGCCGGATCCTCGGTGTCGGTCAGCACGACGGCGACGCCGACGCGGAGATAGCTGGCGTTCTCGTCTTCGAGGTTCAACACCATCTCCTCGAGCTCGAAGATGGCGCCCTCCACCGGTTCCGGATCCGCAACGACCGTGTCGGTCTCCGATGGTGAGCTGAGTGCGAACTGGTAGACGAGCGCGGCGATGACGATCCCCCCGATGCCCAGGATCTTCGGATCCTTGACTTTGCTCTTCTTCGGTTTCTCTCCGTCATCGGGTAGGTCGTCGGATTTGTCGGATTTGTCGGATTTGTCAGCCATGGTCACTCCAGAATGATCGCCCTACCGGGCCGTTTGTCGGAGCGGTGTTGATCTCAACCGTCATTGCCGTCTCCGGTCTCGCCGTCTCCGGTCTCGTCGTCGCCGGTCTCGTCGTCGCCCGTCTCCAGTCGGCCGAAATCCTCGTCGAACAAGTCGATCGGCTCGACGAGTTCGAGTTGGGGTCCCGTGTATCCCTCGATTCGGAGCACGACCTCGACCCTCCGGTTATCGGCTCGGCCGGCCTCACTGTTGTTGTCACCGCGGGGCCGCGTGTCGGCGAGGCCAACGGCGGCCAGGCGGCTCGGCGCCAGGGGAGCGGCATCCAGGAGGTACCGAACGACGGAGGACGCTCTCGCTCCGCTGAGCTCCCAGTTACTGGGGAAGCGGGCGAAGGCGTTGAGCGGCACGTTGTCGGTGTGACCCTCGACGTCCACACCGTTGTCGACTTCGGCGATCACGTCGGCCGTGGCGTTGAGAACGAGCGGCGCGTCGGCGTTGAGTTCGGCCGAGCCGGAGGCGAACAGAATGCGACTGTCGAAGCGGATGACCACACCTCGCTCGTCGACGTCGACCGTGACGTACTCCGATGCCCCGAGCTTTTGGAACTCACGCTCGATGGCGTCGCGGACCTCCTCGGCGTTCTCCGGTGTGACGGTACCCTCGGCTGCCGACGGCACCGTCGTGTCATCGGCCAGATCGTCGGCCGGGATCATGTTGTCCCCCAGCGTCGGTGCGATGCCGGAACCGTCCATCAGGATCGACTCGGCGTGTTCGGTGACCGGGCTGGGAATGCCGAGTGCGGTGACCATACCGATCTTGAAATCGAAGAACTTGCTCTCGTCGACGAGCGCGAAGGCGAACATCATGATGAAGAAGGCGAGGAGGAGCGTCATCGCGTCGGCGTACGATTCCATCCACGCCTTCGACGGACCCTCATCCTCTTCTATGGCGGGAGGTTCCCGCTTAGGCACCCCGTCGCTCCAGGACTTCGCCCCGTCTGCTGGGCGGCAGGAAGGCCACCAGCTTGCCTGCGAGTGCCCGCGGGTTGGCTCCGGACTGCACGGCAAGCACACCCTCGATCACCAGTTCCCGGTAGGTGACCTCGTCGGCCGAGAGTTTCTTCAGCCGATTGGAGAGCGGTTGAAAGAAGAAGTTGGCAAGGAATGCACCCCACAGGGTGGTGATGAAGGCCACCGCCATCGACGGACCGAGTGTCGAGGGGTCGTCGAGCTTGCCCAGCATGTCGATGAGGCCGAGCACCGTGCCGACCATGCCGAATGCCGGGGCGTAGCCGGCGGCATTGGTGAAGAACGCGGCACCGTCCTTGTGGCGCATCATCAGTCGACGGAGATCGAGCGCCATGACATCGGCGATCTCCTCCGGGTCGGTGCCGTCGACGGCCAATTCGAGACCCATCTTCAGGAACGGGTCCTCGATGCTTTCGACCCGGGACTCGAGAGCAAGCAGACCCTCCTTGCGAGCGACCTCGGCGAATTCGACGAGTCGGGTGATGGTGGCGGCCTGATCGGCGGAGCCGCCGCCGGTGATGGCCTTGACCAGGACCTTGGCCGCGCCCGCCGCCTGGGCCATGGTGCCCGAGGCCATGGTGGCGCCGATCGATCCGAAGAAGACCAGGACGATCGACTCGGGGGAGCCGAAGAATATGGCAACGGGATCCATGCCCCCCATGAACATGGCGACGAAGGTCGCACCCAGTGCCAGAAGAATGCCGATAAGTGTTATGGGATCCACGATCCGCCCTCCTTGGCGGTGAACTCGTTTCCGGTGTCGTTGTCGATCACTTCGACGTTGGTTCCGTCCGTGTCGAAGTCCGTGCCGCCGTCACCGGTGCTGGTGCCGGCGGATCGGGATTCGGCCTTGCGGCCTTTGATCAGTCGCAGTTCGGGTCCGGGGTCGTCGACCACCTCGATCATCGAGGAGCGGAGGGCCACGTCGGCCCTGGCCTGGCGGATCTGTTCGACCACCTCGTCGACCGACTCGGCCACGATGAATTTCTTCCCGTCGGTCAACACGACCACGGTGTCCGGATTGGCCTCGACGCGTTCAACCATCTGATCGTTCAGGGCGAATGAGGCGCCGTTGAGTCGAGTGAGGGTGATCATGGTCGGCCTTCCGATTCGCCGGTGATTGACACCGGCCTACAAATTCTCGGCATGATCGGACCCGATCATGAGTACAAAACCGGACCCGGGAGCCGACGAGGCCGGGTACATCCGGTGGGGTCGACGTCGATGTCCGACGGCGACCTCAGGCCGGGGCGACGGGGCCATCACCACCCCGAACTCTGGTGGGCTGGTGACCCCCGGGCGGGTCATCCACCGGCCAAAGCCGGGGTCGCCCGGGTCCCCGATCCGCAAAAGTTCGAGGAGGCGGTCGGGGGTAGCGGGGGAAGGGTCGGTGCTAGCGAAGGAAGTCGAGCAGCGACCGATTGAGTGCCCTGGCCGTCGCCGACAGTGTGGCCTGATAGCTCACCTCGACCGACCGCAGGCGAACCACGGCCTCGGCGATGTCGGTGTCGGACTGCCTGGACAGACGACCGGTGAACCGGACCTCTTCGCCGAGCGTCAGTTCGCCGAGCTGGTCGACCCGATTGGCCGTCGCCCCGATCCGCCCCAACTCGGTGAGCACCCGATCGGTGGCCACGTCGATCCCGCCGAGGCCGTTGCGGGCCGAGACCATGTCGCCGGCCTCGAGATCGGAGGCAAGCTGATTGAGGAGCTGGAAGGGAGTGCCGGCGTAGGGGTCGACCGCGTTGCGGTCACCGAAGACGCTGGTCCCGGCGATGCCGATGTCGAGGGTCGTGTCGTCGTTGATTCGTCGACGGACGTTCCCCGTATCACCGATGTACTGGCCGGTGGCATCGTACGCCTGCTCACCGTTGGTCGTGCCGCCGAAGATGGGGCGGCCGTCCATGGTGGTGTTTGACAGGCTCAGGACCTGACCGGCCACGGACCGCAGCTCGGCGGCAATCGCGTTGCGGCCGTCCTGGGTCGTCGCATCGTTCAGCGCCTGGAGGGCCAGCGTCCGGGCTCGAGCCATCGCGCTGGCGGTCGCCTGGAGGGCACCGTCCGCCGTGCCCAGCCACTGGCGCGCCGAATCCTGATTGCGGAGGAACTGCTTCAACCGGGTCAACCGGTTGCGGCTGTCGATGATGCCTCCCGCTTCGGTCGGGGCCGCGGAGGGTCGCTCGAAGCGGTCGCCGGTCGCAATCTGTCGTTCGGTGTCGGCAAGGCGGGATCGGGCGGAGCTTCCCCAATCGATGTAGCGATTGACGGATCCGAGTTCTGTGATTCGTCCAGTCATCTCTGCGTACTCCTGCTTCTCTGGATGGGGCTCATCGGCCCACCAGACCTGTTCGGTTTATCAGTGTGTCGAGCATTGAGTCGACCGTGGAGATGACACGGGCCGACGCCTCGTAGGACCGCTGGGCGGCGATGAGTTCGGTCATCTCCTCGTCGAGTGATACGCCGCTGGCGGCAACCCGCTGTTGATCGGCGCTGGTGGCGGCGTCCGCCGCCGCGTCGGCCCTCACTCGGGTACCTGCCGTCAGTCCGGCGAGATTGGTCACGATGTTGCGCCAGCCGACCGTCGGTCCGTTCGGAGCGTCGATCAGGGCCGCGAGTTGTTCGGCAGCCGTCGTGTCGTAGCCGCCGACCCCGGCAGCGGCCACGGCGATCCGATCGGCGTTGCCGGCAACATCCGCGCTCACGGTGAAGCCGAGGGCGCCGGCGGATGCATCGAACAGATTCCGGCCGCTGCCGCCGTCGGAGCCCTCGCCGGCGCTGTGAACGGCGTTGACCGCAGCGGCCAGATCGGCGGCGAAGGTGTCCAGGGTCCGGAGTTGTTCCGGAATCAACACGTTCGCAGCCTGTTGGGTTCCGGCGAGATCACCGCCGGTGAGTCGGAGTTCCCGGCCATCGGCGGCGGTGATGACCAGGCGATCGAGTCCCATGGGGAACGAGGCATCGGGGACGGTTGCGGCCGTCAGCGCGGATGCTCGGTTGTCGGCCACCAACGGGTAGCCGTCGAGCGTCACCCGGACACCGCCGAGGTCGTCGTAGACCACCGAGGCGTTGGTGATGTTCACCAGCTCGTCGATCAGCCGATCACGCTCGTCTTCGAGCGAGGCGGCATCGGCCCCCGCCGCGTTGGCCGACTTGATGCGGTTGGCGATGGTGGCGATGCCCTCGGACAGGGCGTTGGCCCGGTCCACCAGGGTCGTCGCCCGCTCGACCAGGCTGACGGCGACATCGCGGCCGTCGGACGCCGCCCGGCGAACCTCGGCGGCCACCGTCTCACCGGCCTGCAGAGCCAGGACACGGTTCGCCGTGACCTCGGGATTGTTGACCAGGTTGTCGAAGGCCGAACCCAGATCGAGCAGCGCACGGTTCAAGCCGCCGCTGTCGAACGCGTTCCATCGTCCTTCGAGGTCACTCAGGGCCGCGGCCGTCACGTTGAGTTCGGCGGCCCGGCCGGCTTCCCGGCGGGCGTGCTGTTCGAGGATCGGGTCGATGACCCGGTCGATCGAGTTGATCTCGACGCCCCGGCCGACCCGGTTGGCACCGCTGAAGATTCCGATGCTGTTGGGCCCCTCGATGGCCGACAGATCCACCCGCCGCCGGCGGTACCCCGGCGTCGAAGCGTTGGCGATGTTCTCGCCGATGACATCGAGTCGCCGAGCATGGGTCGACAGCCCGGTGTAGGCGGTGTTGAGTGTGCCGAACGAACCCATGTCACATCCGCCCGTCGAACAGAACGGCGTTGCGGTCGGACGTTGCCTGCGCCCGGCCCAGCTTGTCGTAGGTCCGCGGCGTCTTCGTCGGGACGATCAGGGCGGAGAGCCGATCCAGGCTGGCCCGGTGCTCCTCGAGCGCCAGTTGGTGATGGGCCACCAGACGTTGGATGCGGTCGACGGCCGCCTGCAATTCGGATTCGTGCTCGATGACGATCGGCGGCCAGGGGTCGGGCAACGTGGCGGCCAGTTCGCCGAGCGGTTCCGGGTCATCACCCATCAGGAGGTTTCGCTCGAGATCGAGCATGCCGATGCGGTCGGCCACGTCCTCGATGAGATCGGCGACATGGGACCCCCACCGGTCATCTCCATCGTTCATGAAGCGCACCTGGGTTTCGAGGCAGAACTCGAGGCGATCCAGGGCATGTCGATAGTTCCAAAGCAGCTTTCCCAACCGGGACAGATCCTCTACCGACATGGTCTTCATACTTGAGAGTCGGCAGGTCGCTCGACAGGTATTAGAGATTTCCTGCCTGCGGACGATCTCGGAGGTTCGTCAGCCGAGCATGGATGTGAGCTGCCGACGAAGCGTCGCGAGCGCCTCCGCCTTCAACTGCGACGCCCGGGACTGGGTCACTCCCATGGCCTCACCGATCTCGGTCAGCGTCCGACCGTCGAGAAAGTGGGCTTCGACCAGCATCCGTTGCCTCGGCGGTAGGAGGTCGAGGGCGGAACGCAGCGTCGCCGCCGATTCCTGTCGGAGGAGCTCGGCGTCGACGGGATGGTTGGTGTCGTCGACGTCGGCGCCGGCTTCGACCACGCGTTCGAACGACAGCAGGCTGGCCCGCTCGACGTCGGCCCGAACCCGCCGAACGGTGCCAACATCGAGTCCCGAGAACCGGCCGACCTCCTCGTCGCTCGTCGCCCCCCGGGCTTCGGCCATGGCCACCATCCGTCGCTGGCTGCGGACCGAACGAGGAGCCCAGTCGTTGGAGCGGAGGTAGTCGGTGATCGCCCCCTCGATGCGACGTCCGGCAAAGCTGGCGAATCGGACGCCGCGATCGGGATCGAAGCGTCGAATGGCCTCGATGAGTCCGATCGTGCCGACCTGAACGAGATCGTCCCGGTCGAAATCGGCCGGAAATCGGTGGACGACCCGGGACGCGATGTGGTGAACGAGGCCCAGGTTCTCGGTGACCATGGCCTGCTCGGCCGCGGACAGACCGGACCCATCGTTGGTCGCGCGGGCTGGGCCGATACCACGATCGACCGGCCCGGTGGAGAGCGTCACGTCCTTCTTGTCGGCCGTCCAGGCCTTGTTCTTGAAACATAGGTGTTTGCCTCAAAGTCCCATGGAGGAATCCGATATGGACTCAGATGGATGGATCGACCGAAGTCTCGGCCGGCGCCGAGTCGTCTTCCGGGGCGACCGGTGCCGGTGATGCGCCCGTGTCAACGGACCCGTCGCCCGCGTTCGAGGTCTCGGCCGACGAAACGCGCCACGACTTCGGCCGGTCGGTCTGGCTGGCCTCCCATCGAAGTGGAGCCTTTCGACAATCGGCGAGCGAGGTTGCCCGACTGGCCACCGAGGTGATGGCAACCTGGAATGCGAGTTGGACCGTCTCGGCCGGCGAACTGCGGGTCGGATTTCCGCCTCCGGAACGCGAGGTCGACTGGGCTCTGCTGCATTTCACGAGCTGGCAGCAGCGAGGACTGGTTCTCGTCGATCGTGAGATATCGCTCTCGATTCTCGTTCATCTCCTCGGTGACCCCACCATCGAGATCGGACCGCTTCGCAACCTCAGTGCCCTCGAGTACTCGGTCATCCAACTCATCCTCGAACCGTTGGTCGAGCTGGCGACCTCCCAGCTGCTCCTCGGCGGCGACACCCGCATCGTTCACATGGATGGACGGGAGGCGGCACTGTCGTCGGCCACGGCCGATTTGACGTTCCTCGTGCTCACCATCGATACCGGCGGCCACCAGGGCGACATCGAAATCGGTCTGCCGACCGCAACACTGCAGACGTTCGCCGAGTTCGTCGACCGCCGTCAGGCGGGGGCAAGGTCGAGAGTCGAGGGCCGCTACTCCCCGCAGGCCGTGAAGGCGCTGGGAACGGTCGGTCTCGAGGGAATCGTGTGCTTCGACCCCTTCCCCGTCTCGGCTCATGTCGTCGATCAACTGAAGCCCGGTGACGTGCTGCGGACCGGCCATCCCGTGCACAGGCCGCTGACTGCAGTCGTCGGCGGGAAGCCGCTGTACCGGGTGGAGGCGGGCCAGCGCGGCGATCGCCTGGTGGCCGAAGTGGTCGACGTGATCGCCGGCAACCCGAAAGGACTGCTTTGACCGTCAAACCATTGACCACACCGGGGCGCTCGGCTGTCTGTCCGGGTACGAGCACCGCCGCCGTTCAGGGAGTTCGCCGATGACGCTGTTGAAGGAAACCATCGAGCCGCTGGCCCAGGCTCTGTCGGTGCTCGGCTATGAGCTGGGTTCACCCGATCCGTCACTGGCCGAGACGTTGGGTGGGCCGCTCACCAACCTGACGGCAACGGACGCCGAGAAGCCGGTGGCCTTGATCACCGTGGTCGAGCGATCCGACGGGAGTGCCGACGCCTCGGTCCAGTCGATTGCCGGCGCGCTGAGTCGGGTCCGGCCGGAGCTGGTCCTGCGCCCCGGTGATCCGGTCGCCGGGCTCGATGAGCTGGTGCGGGCCGTGAGCATCCCCTGTGAGGTGCTGCCGGTTTTCGAGAACGGCGCCGCGATCGGTGCGCTGCTGTTCGTCGTTGATCGGCGATCGGGTCGGGCCACCGAGGCACCGGGTTCCGGCGCCATGGGTCGATCCCATGCCGCCGGTGAGACGATTCCGCTGTCGCGTCTGCGTGACGTGCAGCTCGAGGTGACCGTCGAACTCGGCCGCACCTCGATGATCGTCTCCGACGTTCTCGGCCTCGAGATCGGTTCGGTCATCGAACTCGATCGAGCGGCCGGTGCACCGATCGACGTCCGGGTCAACGGCACGCTGCTGGCCCGCGGCGAGGTGGTCGTGGTCGACGACGAGTACGCCATCCGACTGACGGAAATGATCGATCCGGACCGAGGCTGACATGGGCGAGTCGGCTCTGCTGCTGCTCCGCATGGTCGGATCGCTGGCCGTTGTCGCCGTCCTGCTCTGGGCTCTCACCAAATGGGCCCGGGTCCGCGGGATCGGCAACCCCGGCCACGATCTCATCGACGTCCGGGCTCAGCGGGGTCTCAGCCGCAACACGTCGCTCATCCTGGTGCAGGTTGGAGCGAAACACCTCCTGCTCGGTGTGGCCGACGGTGGCGTCCGGGTCCTCTCCGAAGGTGACGAGCTGGTATCGAATCCGGTCGACGGCGACGAGACCGCCGGGTCGGCCTCGGGTCGTGGTTCGCTGCGTTCGCCGTCCACGTCGGGTTCGTCATCGGCCTCGACGCTGCGCGCTCCGTCATCGGATCGCCTCCTGGATCGCCTGCGCGATCGCACCGTCCGAAAGCAGCGATGACCACGTCGCGGTGGTGGATGATCGTGGCGCTCGTCGGGTTCGGGCTCTGTTCGTTCGCGGCCCCGGCCGCGGCCCAGATCGAGCCACAGCCGCCGCCCGTGCCCAACATCGGCGCCGACGACCCGATCGAGGCCGACGAGGACGAACCGTTCGTCATCACGATCGACGATGGGAGCGACGGACCAAGCCAGTCGGTGACCATCATCGTGGCGTTGACGTTGCTCTCTCTGGCGCCGTCACTGATCATCATGTTGACGAGCTTCACCCGGATCGTGGTGGTGTTGTCGCTCACCCGCAACGCCATCGGGCTGCAGGGTGTGCCACCGAATCAGGTGTTGGTCGGTATGGCGCTGTTCCTGACGCTGTTCATCATGACCCCCACCTTCACCGTGATCAACGACACGGCGGTCCAGCCCTACCTCGACGGTGAACTCGAGCAGGCCGAGGCGTTCGAGATCGGCGTCGAACCGTTGCGTGATTTCATGCTCGAACACACCCGGGAGTCCGAGATCGAGTTGATGCTGGACGCCACGGAAGCCGACCGACCGGAGGAGCCCTCCGACGTGCCGCTCTCCACGTTGATCCCGGCGTTCCTGTTGTCGGAGTTGAAGACGGCCTTCCTCATCGGGTTCGTGATCTTCATCCCGTTCCTGGTCATCGACGTCGTGGTCTCGGCGGTGCTCATGTCGTTGGGCATGATGATGCTGCCTCCCGTCTTCGTCTCCCTGCCGTTCAAACTCCTGCTCTTCGTGATGGTTGGCGGCTGGTCGCTGATCGTCGAGACCCTGCTCACCAGCTTCGTCTAGGGGATTGGGGTGACCGAGACACAAGCCATCGAGATCGTGTCGGAGGCAATCTGGATCGCGGCCCGTATTTCCGCACCGATCCTCGTGACGGCGATCGCCGTCGGTGTGGCCGTCGGCTTGCTGCAGTCCGTCACGCAACTCCAGGAGCAGACACTGAGCTTCGTGCCGAAGTTCATCGCCGTTGGTGCGGTCATCATCATCTCCGGATCGTGGATGATTCAGCAGATGGTCGCCTACACCATCCAGCTGTACAACTCGATTCCCGGCTTTCTGGGCTAGCGGGGATCCTGGCGGTGGCTTCCTATGTGCTGGATCCGAATCTGATCGTCGGATTCCTCCTGCTCACCGCCCGGATGATGGCGATGCTGCAGTTCGCGCCACCGTTCTCGAGCGGCGCCGTTCCCATCCGGGTTCGCCTCGCCGTGTCGGCCGGAACCGGTCTCGCGCTGGCTCCGCTCATTGCCGCCGAGATCGACCTGACGTCGTTGGGGCTGGTGACCGCGGTCGTCTACCAGATCGTGGTCGGGGCGGCCATGGGAGCGGTCATTGCGCTGTTCATGGCGGCGTTGACCGCCGCCGGCTCGATGATCGATCTCCTCTCCGGGATCGGCGTGGCCGTGTTGTACGACCCGATGACCCAGGTTCAGGCCGGCCCGGTCGGGCGGCTCTATCAACTCATCATGGTGACGGGCTTGTTCATCATCGACGGCCATCTGCTCATCGTGCGCGGGCTGCTCAGAACCTTTGACGCCGCGCCGCTCGACGGTCTCGTCGCGGCCGATCTCTCCGAGGCCATCATCGCCGGGGCCCGCGATCTGCTACTGGCCGCAGCCGAGATCTCGTTGCCGGTTCTGGTTGCACTGGCCATGACCGAGGTCGTCCTCGGTCTGGCCAGCCGGGCCGCACCGAAGCTCAACGTCCTGGTCCTCGGGTTCGCGGCCAAGGCGATGATCATGCTGCTGGTTCTGACCGTCTCGGTTCCGCTCGCCGTGCGTTCGATCTCGGCCCTGCTCGAGCGTTCGATCGTGTGGTCCGTACGAGCGCTCGGTGGGTGACCAATGGCCGAGGACCAGGGCTCGAAAACCGAGAAGGCAACACCAAAGCGACGCAGAGAGGCCCGAGCCGAGGGTCAGATTCCCCGCTCGGTCGACGTGGTCCAGTGGAGTGTGCTGGTGATGGCGACGTTCTTCGGACCGCCGCTGCTCGGCCCACTGTTGACGTCACTCCAGATCCGCTCGCGCGCCGCGATCGTCCTGTCGGCCCAACGGGAACTGGACCCGGTTCTCGGCTTGTTGTGGGGTTTGGTGCTCGACCTGGCCATCGTCATCATCTCGATGATGGTGCTGATCATGATGATGACGTTGGCCGGGCTGGCCGTGCAGGGAGGTGTCGTCGTCTCGGGTCGTTCGTTGAAGCCGAAGTTGCAGCGGCTGTCGCCCGTCGCCGGGTTCAAACGTCTCGTGTCGCCCGACGCAATCGTCGATACGGCGAAGTCGCTGTTGCGCCTGGTGATGCTGGCGGTCGTGGTGGCACTCGTCGTTCCGTCCGTCGCCGAGGAGCACCTTGGAGGCGGTGCGGTTGGCGCCTCCAACGGCACACGGCTGGCGGCGGCCGATGTGATCCTCCTGTTGCGCCTTCTCGCGGTGGCCGGACTCCTCGTGGGGCTGGCCGACATCGGATTCCAACGCTGGCGAACCGAGCGGAAGCTTCGGATGACCAAACACGAGGTCAAGCAGGAGGTGCGGAGCTCGGAAGGCAACCCTGAGGTTCGAGCCCGCCGCCGGCAACTCCACCAGCGCATGACCCGCAACCAGATGCTGGCCGCCGTCCCGGACTCGTCGGTTGTCGTGGTCAACCCGATCCACGTGGCCGTCGCCCTGAAGTACGGTGACGGTCTGGCGGCGCCGAGGGTGGTGGCCAAAGGTATCGACGATGTGGCCGAACGTATCCGAGTCCGGGCCGTCGAGGCCGACGTACCGCTGGTGGAGAGCCGGGCACTGGCGTGGTTGCTCCACGACACCACCGAAGTGGGTCGCGACGTTCCGCTGGAGCTCTACCATGCGGTTGCGCTCGTCCTGGCCTTCGTCCTCCGATCCCGTCCGGGCGTGCTGTCGGGGATGATCCGCCGCGTCAACGTGCCGTCATCAGCCCTGGAACCTGCCCGATCTCTGGTGCCCTCGGACCGGCGTCGGTGACCGAAAAGCTCAATAGTTGCCGCCGCGGCACCGATGGTTGGATGACGATCCTGGTACGGCGGGATGTTCCCGCGAGAACACCAGCCGCCACAACCAAGTAGCGAGCCGCCATGCCGACTTTCCGATATGGAGGAGCGTTGGTCTCCGCCGGCGTCATCGGCGTGGTGGGGCTGATGATCCTCCCACTGCCCAGCCCGGTGATCGACCTCCTGTTGTCGATCAACATCGGGTTCGCGGTGATGATGTTGCTGTCCACGATTCTGGCCCAGCGCTCCATCGATCTCGACTCCTTCCCCTCGCTGTTGCTCATCGCAACCCTGTTCCGGCTGGCCCTCAACGTGTCGACGACCCGGCTGATTCTGGGGACCGGATCGGCCGGCGGCGTCATCGAGGCGTTCGGGTCGTTCGTGGTCGGCGGCTCCGTCGTCGTCGGCCTCGTGGTGTTCCTGATCCTGGTCGTGATTCAGTTCGTGGTGATCACCAACGGTGCCTCCCGCGTCGCCGAGGTGGGGGCCCGTTTCACGCTCGATGCCCTCCCCGGCAAACAGATGGCCATCGACGCCGATCTCGGTGCCGGCCTCATCGACGAGATCGAAGCCCGGGTTCGCCGCGACGAGGTGGCCCAGGAAGCCGATTTCTACGGTGCGATGGACGGTGCGTCGAAGTTCGTCAAGGGCGACGCCATCGCCGGCGTGCTGGTGACCATCATCAACCTCATTGGCGGCCTGGCCATCGGTGTGGCCCAGGAGGGCATGTCGTTCGCGGACGCCGTGTCCCGCTATTCGATCCTGACCGTCGGCGACGGGCTGGTGTCGCAGGTTCCGGCTCTGCTGATCTCGGTTGCCTCGGGCATCCTCGTCACCCGAACCGCCGGTTCGTCGGATCTCGGCGAGGCGCTGACCGGGCAGTTGGGGCGCCAACATCGGGCGCTTCGCTACGGCGGCGTCACCATCGGTGCGCTCGGCCTGGCCCCCGGCCTGCCCATGATTCCGTTCGTCCTCGTCGGTGGGACGATGTTCTACCTCGGCTACCGGATGGCCAACCAGGTTCCCGAGGACATCGACGTGGTCGAGGTCGAGACCGAGAGCCAGGCCGAGGAGCGCGAAGTCACCGAGCTGGCAGTGGAGATCCGCCCCGAGCCGCTGGCGCTCACGCTGGCCGTCGATCTCGTTGATCTCGTGGACGGCACACGGGACGGGGACCTCCTCGATCGGGTCCGTGCGCTGCGTCGCAAGATCGCCATGGAGATCGGTCTGATCATTCCGCCGGTTCGGACGAGGGACTCGCTCGATCTCGACCCGAGTGAATATGTCATCACGGTCCACGGGGTCGAGATGGGCCGCGGAATCGCTCCGCCGGGCAACGTGCTCGTCATCGCCGAGGAACTCAGTGCGATTCCCGGTGAGTTGACCCGGGAACCGGTCTTCGGGCTCCCGGCCAAGTGGCTCCCGGTCGAGCATCGCCAGATCGCCGAGGCGTACGGTGCCACGATCGTGGATCGCTCCTCCATGATCACCACCCATCTCGCCGAAGTGGTGCGCCGTCAAGCACCGGCCCTGCTGTCGCGAACCGAGACCAAATCGTTGATCGAGTTGGTTCGCGAGACCGATCCGCCGGTCATCGAGGAGTTGACGGCCAGCGATCTGACCGTCGGCGAGGTGCAGCGCGTGCTCCAGGAACTCCTGGCCGAGCAGGTTTCGATCGTGGACATGGTCAGGATCCTGGACGTGGTGGGGGAGCGAGGGCGGGAGACGCGGGCCATCGGTGACCTGGTCGACGCCGTGCGCACCACCCTCGGACCGGCCATCACCCAGCATCGCATCAACCCCGACGGCAGTCTGCCCGTCGTGGTCCTCGACCCGATGCTCGAGCACATGCTGTTGCAGTCGTTGCAGGTGACGCCGAACGGGGTCGACTTCGCGCTCGAACCCGAAGCGCTCGAGGAGGTCATCCGTGTCCTGCGGGCCAAGATCATCGAGGTCGAGCAGACCGGTGTGTCACCGGCCCTTGTCACGGCTCGGATCCTGCGGCGACCGTTGAAGAAACTCTTGGCACTGACCGATCTCGACTGTCTACTTCTCGCCTTCGAGGAGTTGGGCAGCCACATCCGCATCGATACGCGGGGAACCGTAACCAGTGAGCGAACACCGGCATTACTCAGGGCCTGACCTGGCCACGCTGCTGCGACGAGTCGGCGATGAACTCGGCTCCGACGCCGTCATCGTCAAAGCCGACCGCGTCCGAAGTGGCGGCATGGCCGGATTCTTCGCCCGTGAACACTACGAGGTGGTGGCGGCGCGTCCGGAGATCGATGTGTCGACATCGCCGGCTCCGGCCCCGTTGCCCGACGGTGGTGACACGGGTCGCGCCGACGAACCGATCGGGATGAAACCTGTTCCGGCAGGTCTGGCGCCCACGTTGCCAGCGCTGACGCCGTTGAACTCGCCGACGGCGACGGCCTTGACCCCGGCTTCTCCGGGGTCCGTTGCCCCGAGGCCTGCGGCCGCCGCCCCCAGGCCGGGCCGGTCCATCCAGGCGGCGCTTCTGGACCGTGCCGATCAGGTGAGTACCGAGGAACTCCTGGCCCAAGCCTCCGAGCTGAGCACCGCGGAGCGGGGCAACGAGTCCTTCCGGTCGATTCTGGGTCGGGCGGTGGCCGGTGAGCCGGACCCGTTCCTCGACTCACAGACCGCTGCAAACATCCGACGGGACGATCCACAAGTCGACCGTGGCCCGGGCCGAAGGCAGGAACCGATCATCGGGCTTCGCCCCGAGCGGGTGCGACCGGGAGAGACCGTGATCGACCCCCTACCATCCGGACCACCCGATCCCGAATCCGATCCGGCCCCCCATGACCGACCCCGGCGGCCCGAAACACCTCGTCCACTCGACGAGACTCGGCCGGATCGCGGAAACCCCGGCCCGGCCGGCGACTCGTATGATCCGGAACGGGATCGCGCTCGCCGGCACGGGGACGACCGGGCCGACTGGTATTCCCGACCGGGCCACCATCCGGCGCCCTGGCCGGCCCATTCCGGCCACTATTCGGCGCCCTGGTGGGATCATCGGAGCGATTATCGGCTTCCCTGGCCGGTCCATCCCGGTCCCACGCCGCCTCCGTGGGGTTCACCAAGGGAGCTGGGTTGGACGCCGTGGACGTTCGATGGGCGGTCGGCGCCGACGCAGACTGCCCGAGCGCCGATGCCGAACCGCTGCCACTGCCCGGCCTGCTCACAGCCGGTTCCGGCGCCGGCCATCGATTCGGCCGTTCTCGTCAACTCGACGCCCGCCGGCTGCCATCACGTTCATGCGTCGATACCGACCGCCCCCGGCCTGCCGTGGTCATCCGGGCCCGAGGTCGCCCTTGCGTGGTGGGAACTTCGCCGCGAGATCGACGACGCCATCCGACACCGGGTCGACGACATCGTCCGTGCCCTTCGACCGGCCGCGGCCGACCAACGCTGCGACTGCGGGGCATCGATGATCGAACCCACGACGGCCGGCGATCGACAGTCGATCGGGGATCGCCCCCCTCCTCCGGCCAGAACGGCCTCGGGCCGTCCCGCTCCTGACCGGCGCCGGCCTGTCGGATCGGTGATCGGCGACGACCACCGCAATCGTCGACCGGGTCGAGCAGTCGACGACCATCCGCGTCGGAACCCAGGCGAACGATGGTAGGTCCGAACCGATTCTCCACCGGCGAAGGCTGACGTGGACCAGCGGCGATTTCGCTCACTCTGCGCTGCCGGGATCTTCCTCCTCACCCTGGTCGTCAACGGGCGCACCCTCATGGCCGCGTTCACCGGCGATTTCTCCGCCGACTACGTGCTGACCCGTTACGTCGCCGCCCTCCTGATCGGCTACGTGGGAATGCGGATCATGGACTCGATCCTGTTCCGACCGAGACCGCCGGCGCCGGCTGATCGGCCACCGACCCCGGTCGAAGCCGCCGACGAACAGTAGCCGCCGCGCCGGCCCTTCGATCCGATGACACGAGGTTCCGACCGCCGTGCACTACGATGCCTACCGCCGCGCCCCCCACCCAGGTCTTCAGATGCATGAAATCGAAGGCGAAGATGCCGATGGTGAATCCATGACGATGGTCAGTATCGACTCCCGAAGATTCGGAACCATCGAGGTCGATGAGGAATCCCTGTTCGACTTCCCCGAAGGCCTTCTCGGGCTCGAGGATTCGACCAGGTCGCTGGTCCTCGTCGAACAGGCCGACACCCCCTATTTGTGGTTGCACTCGGCGACCGATCCCGAGGTGGCGTTCGTCGTCACCGATCCGTGGCTGTTCTGGCCCGATTACGACATCGTGATCCCCGATGATGTCGAGGAGGAACTCGGGTTGACCGGCCCGGAGGACGTCGGGGTCATGGTCCTGGTCTCGGTTCGTCCCGCACCCGACGGTGGCACGCCGACGGTGACCGCCAACCTGCTCGGGCCGCTGGTGGTCAACTCGTCGACCCGACGGGGACGCCAGCTCGTACTCGACAACAGCGGGTACTCGGCTCGCGAGAGGATCGGCGACTGATGCTCGTTCTCAGCCGGCGACAAGGACAGGCCATCGTGATCGGTGACAACGTGGTGGTCCGAGTCGTCGAACTCAAGGGCGATCAAGTTCGCCTCGGCATCGACGCCCCCCGTTCGGTCGTCGTTCACCGCGAGGAGATAGCGGAGGAGATCCGGGCCGAGAACCTCGCGGCCCGGCAGGCCGAGGCCCTGAACCTGGCCGACCTTCCGCTTCCGATGCCACCGGCGGTGAAGGCCGATCCGCAACCCGAGGAATCCGCCGACGGCATCTGACTGTCGAGGACTCGCACTGGCCGGCCATCGCTGGGTGACCACATTCAGTCCCCACGACGACTTGTAGTCGAGTAGGCGGGTTCAACCACGCCCGTCGGTGCATGACGATCCGGCCTGTTCAGCAAGTGGTTGGTTGTTGGAGCTGCCTCCTTCAACAAGCCGTGCTACTGTCACCCGCGGATCGATCCGCATCTTCAGACAGGAGCTATGTGATGGACGGGAGCCAACGAAGGTCTGTGCGATGCCGCCGCTTGGCGGCAGTGGTGGCGGCGATTGCGGCCACATTGCTTGTCGCCGGCGCCAGTCCGGCCATCGCGGCCGATCCGAGCACCGACGGTCTCGTGATCAGCGAGTACGTCGAGGGTTCGAGTTTCAACAAGGCCATCGAGATCTACAACGGCACCGGGGCCCCGGTCTCGCTGTCCGGGCTGGAGTTCCGGCTCTACTCCAATGCCAACACGAGCCCGAACGCGACCTACACGTTTCCGGCGATCGATCTGGCCGACGGCGACGTGTTCGTGGTGACTCACCCGGACTTCAACGACGACGAGGGGTTCACGCTTGGCGGTGATGTGGACGCCGTGTCGTTGGCCGTCAACTTCAACGGAAACGACGCCTTCGAGATCGTCGATGCCGGCGGCAACGTGATCGACAGCTTCAAACAGGCCGGCGCCGCGATCAACAATGCAGCGAACGTCACCCTCCGCCGGAACGAGTTCACCCGAGACACCGACATCACCGACCCCTACGACATCACCGCGCAATGGGATGTGTTCGGACAAAACGATGTCAGCGACCTCGGTCTGCCGCCCGGCGGCGATGGCGGAGGCGGCGATCCCGATCCCACCTGTCTCACCGCCGACGAGGACCTGACCCTGATCAGCGAGATCCAGGGTTCCGGCGCCGACCCCGACGCCCGCTTCGATTCGCCACTCGACGGCCAGACGGTGACGATCCGAGCCGTCGTCACGCTGGCCGACAACGACCTGCGAGGCTACTTCGTGCAGGAGGAACCGGCGGACCAGGACGCCGATCCGCTGTCGTCGGAGGGTCTGTTCGTGTTCCAGTCAGCTGGCCAACTGCCGGTCGAGGGCGACACCGTCGAGTTGACCGACCAGGTCACGGCGTTCTTCGGGCTGACCCAGCTCTCGTTCCCCGACACCGAAATCTGTGACGTCGATCCGGTCACGATCGAGCCGACGCCGCTCACGCTGCCCCTCGACCGCCCGGGCCGCGAGGCGCTGGAGTCGATGCTGGTGACCAACGCCCAGGACCTCCAGGTCACGGGGCTCTTCACCGCCTACCGGTTCGGCGAACTCGGTTTGGCGCTCGACGGCCCGTTGCCGCAGGCAACGTCGGTGTTCGCCCCCGACGACCCGGCCGCTGCGGCCCTGGAGGCCGAGAACCTCACGCGGGAGTTGAAGGTCAACGATCGCGACGAGGCGTTCTCACAGTTCAACCCCTATCCCTGGGAGCTCTTCGACGAAGATCTGTCGGCCGGCGACACCATGCCGGCCGGTCGTCTGGTCGGAGCCCTGGGTTACAGCTTCGGCGAGTTCAAGGTCGAGCCCCTCGACAACGAGGTGGGCGACCCGGGCGATCGGATCTTCTTCCCCGAGACCGACGACACGGTGCCACGGCCGACCGAGCCGAGCCTGGCCGACGGCAATGACGTCGCCGCCTTCAACGTGTTGAACTACTTCAACACCTTCGGCGACAGCGCAGTGCTGCGGGGGGCGACCAACCAGGAGGACTTCGACGTCCAGACGGCCAAGCTGGTCGACGCCATCAACCGCCTCGACGCCTCCATCGTCGGCCTGATGGAGATCGAGAACGACTACGAGGACTTCTACGACGACGACCCGGCGACGGTGCCGTCGGTCGTGACCCTGGTCGAGGCCCTCAACGCCGCCGCCGGGTCCGGCAAGTGGGCCTACATCCAGCCGCCCGAGTCGATCCTGACATCCGAGGGACTCGGTGGTGGTGGGCTCGGCCCCGATGCCATCGCCACCGGCATCATCTACCAGCCGGCCAAGGCCAAACCGGTGCTCAAGGCCACGACCTTCGACATCGATGCGCTGCTCAGCGGCGACGAGGACAACAACCGCTGGCCGCTGGCCCAGGCCTTCGACATCGACGACAACCGGGTGACGGTCGTGGTCAACCACTTCAAGTCGAAGGGTTCGACGTGTACCGACACCGCGGGGCCCGGGTTCGGGCTCGGAGACGACGCCTTCTCGTCCTTGACCGGCAACTGTGACCTCACCCGCCGATACGCCGCCAACCGACTCGTGGAGTGGGTGGAAGCCAGGGGCAACCCGGTGTTCGCCAACCGGAAGACCCTGCTCGTCGGTGACTTCAACGCCTACGAGGAGGAGGCCCCGATCGAGATCCTGGTCGACGCCGGTTATGTCGATCTGGTCCAGGAGCTGGGTGACGACGCGTTCACGTTCAAGTTCAGCGGTCGCTACGGCCGCCTCGACTACGTGTTCGCATCATCGAAGTTGTCGAAGAAGGTATCCGATGCCGAGGTGTGGCAGATCAACTCGATCGCACCGACCGGCTACATCTACTTCAACGACCCGATCGACGAGTCGGCTCACGGCTCGTCCGACCACGACCCGGTGGTCGTGTCCCTGGGCTGACCTGGCTCGGTGATGGCGGCGGCGCGGGTTCGGCCTGCGGCGCCGCCATGCATGTGAACCACCCGGCGTCAAACACCGAGATCCGGCTCGACACACCGTCTCAAACACCGAGATCCGGTTCGACGCACTGCGACGGGTGGCCGCCGCCTCCGATCGGCTGGTCGTCGAACTGATCGTCGACGAAGCCGTCACCGGCGCTGGTGCTCGACGAGAAGTAGGCGACGATGGCGTCGACCAGGGCCTCGGCCTCGGCCGACACGAACGCCGGGTCCTTCAGCAGCTCCTCCTCGGAGGGGTTTGTGAGGTAGAGGAACTCGGCCAGGACGGCGGGCACGTCGCCGCTGTGGCGAAGAACCGACAGGTAGTCCTTGCCGTCGGCCCGGACCCACGATCGCACGCCACCGTTCGGCCCGCCGGCAAAGAGGAACTCCCGGACCGGCACCGAATCGAACGGCGGCGGGACCGGCAGGGTCTCGGGCACGGGGATCGTTGTCGGCGCCGGCACCGGTGAGCCGTCGGGGTTGGTCGCCGGTGTGCCGTCTGAGTTGGTGGGCCGTGGCGGGGGCGAGGTCGTCGTCGGCGCCGGGTTTCGTTGTGAGGGGTAGCGGAAGCCGTCGGCGGGTGGCGGCGGGGGAGCGGGCACGGTGGTGGCGTCGGCCGGTATCTGTCCGTTGGCCATCAGGGCGGCGTCCCGGGCCTGCACCGACCGGTCGTAGTCGGCCACCGCGGCCTCGTGGGCCTCGAGCGCGGCGATGTAGGTGGCGTGGGCCTGGCGCTCACGTTCCGCCACCGGCACGAGGGCGGCCTCGAGACGGGCGTGGAACAGTCCGCCGAATCTCCTGGCCTCGCTACTGTCGGTCTTGGTGAACACGATCGTGCCCGGACCGCCGCCGCTCCGGGGTGCGCCTCCGTTGTGATGCACCGACACGAACAGCGCCGGGTCGATCGACTTGGCCAGGAGGCCCCGGGTGCCGGTCGTCATGTTGTGATCCGCCGACCGGGTCAGCACGACCGTCGCCCCGAGTGCCTCCAAGCGCGAGGCGGCCTCGGTGGCCACGGCCAGGTTCAGGTCCTTCTCCGCCGTACCCTCCGGTCCGACGGCACCGACCTCGGTGCCGCCGTGTCCGGCGTCGAGGACGACGTGGGCCCGGCCGATCGGGGTGACGGCCGAGCGAGCCAGGTAGCGAACGTTCTCACACGCGGTCAGAACCGTGAAACTCCCGCTCTGTTCACCGAGCACCGGGAGCACGATGCCGCTCGGGGTCATCACCGCTCGTGGGTTCGGAGTCTCCGGGAGGGCGACAAACGGCCGACCGGGCGATCCCAGGGCGATCGGAGGCGGAAGCGTCGTGGTGGTCGACGGCCCCGGCACGGTCGTTGTCGTGGTCGCGATGCCGTCGGCCGTGCCCTCGAAGGCCAATCCGTCAGGCGCGGCGCCGGAACGGTCATCCGGGGCGGCAGCGCCGGTGCAGCCGGAGGCGAGCACGACGAGCACGACGGGCACGATGGCGACCGGAAGCAGACGGCCGATGACGGTTCCGAACACCCTGCACCGATCGGCCGCAACCGATCAGGCATGAGGCGTCGATCCGGGTCAGACGACCGGACGGGGTCGTCGTGGTGGGCGCCGCTGCAGCACCACGATCGGAATGGGCGACGATGTCAGTCGGCGAGCTGGTTCGACAGCCGCCTCGCGGCGTCGCGCACCAGGTGACCGAACTCGTCGATGCGGTCATCGTGTGGGAAGCGGTAGGCCGGCCCGTGAACGTGCAGCGCCGCCACCATGTCGCCCGAGTGATCGGTTATACCGGCCGCCACCGAGTTGATGCTCTCGTCGAACTCGGCGAACACCCAGACGTATCCTTGCTCACGGATCTCGTCGAGTCTGGCCCGGAGCTTGTCGGGATCGGTGACGCTGGCATCGGTGCTGCGGGCGAGTGGCTTTCGCAACAGCGATGACAGGTAGCTCTCGGGTTTGTCGGCCAACATGACCAGCCCGGAGGGGACGAGGTGGGCTGCGACCCGTTCGCCGGTCCAGCTTCGGACCTGCACCTCCTCACTCGACTCGTAGTGGTCGAGGTAGAGCACCTCACCGCGGTCGAGAATGGAGAGCCCGGATGTCTCACCGGTGACTTCGGTGAGATCCCAGAGGTGGGGGCGGGCCGCCGCGATCAGATTTCGACCCGGCGAAGAGGCCCCGGCGAGATCTCCGAGGGCCTGCCCGAGTCGGTAGTGTCCGCCGGCCTCGTCCTGCTCGACGGCGAGCTCCCGTTCGAGCGCGCCGAGGATTCGGGCGACGGTGCTCTTCGGAAGCCCGGTGCGGTCGGAAAGGCCGGTTACCCCGGCAGGACCGGCGGCCAGCGCCCGCAGAAGTGTGAAAGCTCGTTCGATTGATTGCACGGGCAGCACGGTCCTTCTGAGTGGACGGATTTGGTGCCGAGACGTGGCGTACAGCGGCCGGCCCATCTCCCATCGTAGTGGTTGGTACCGGCAGTCGAGCCGATCGGCGACCGCATCCGTGGTCTTGTCGATGTGACCGATCCCCTCGGCGGGTCTAGAAATCCACCGAGCAATGCGGCCTCGGCGAGGAACCGAAGAAGGCGTCGGCCCGCTGCAGGACCGATGACGACGTCGCCTCCAGGCGCCCGCCCGCGGCCAGCACGGAAGCCGGGACGCCGCCGAGGAGCAGCGGGCCGACGGCCGAATCCGTCAGCACCAGGTCGGCCCGCTTTCGGCGGCGGGTGGGGGAGGCATCGTCGGTCGTGATGCGCAGCTTGTCGCCGCCGGCCAGTTCGACCACGAGGGCGTCGTCGGTGCGGTAGGAGCGGGCGGAGAACGCCGCCGTCGGGTCGAGCACCTTCAGCCAGAGGTGGTCGCCGACGTGTGTTGTCTTGAGTGCCCGGGGGTTGGTGAGGAAGTACGGCAGGGGATCGTCGGGACCCACGGCAGCGCGACTGGAGACCTCGCCGCCGAGATCGGTTGCGAGCACCAGGGTCCACAGCGCCCGGTGGGCTTCTTCGGTCACGCCGCACAACTTCCAGATCCGGATTGCATGCCGGGGGTCGCCGTCGTTCCAGTCGGGATCCACCTGCCAGACCGCGAAGCCGTCGGGGTGCAGCGCACAGACCATGCGGGCCGTGGGACTGTGGGGGCGGAGATTCTCGCGGGCCAGATAATCCGGCATGGCGACCTCGCCCACCTTGGCGCGGCGGAATCGATCGAAGAGGGCACAGATCTCGTCGTAGTGAGCGGTGTGGTCGACGAAGCGGATGCCGGAGGTGTCGGCCGCGAATCGGTCGAGGAACCCGACCCGGCGTCGATCGACGGTGACCGAACGGACGACGGTCGCCACGCCGTAGCCGAAGCGCTCGTAGATCCCGCCTTCGCTGGCGGTCAAACCGATGACCGGCTCGTTGTTGGCTCGCGCGTCGTCCTCGAGCCACGACATCATGCGGGCCGCGATGCCCCGGCGGCGATGGGTCGTGGCCACGCTGACCCAGGTGACGCCCGCCATCGGCACCGGGGTCGGTCCGGGCAGCGTGACCGCCAAACCGAAGTTGCCGCCGGCGGCCACCATTTGATTGCCGCCGGTCGATGGATCCCTCACCACCACGAATCGGGAGAGGTCGAAGCTGTCGCGAACGAACTCGATTTCGGTCGATGCCATACGAAAGCCGAAGTTGCGGCCGTCGAGCTCGCACAGCTCCTCGACGTCGTCGCGGGTCGCGGTGGTGAACGTGAGGGTCACCGGCCCAAATTAGCCCCTCAGGGCCGGATGGTGCTCGGACATCACCGTTCGGCGATGACCGCGTCGGCCACGGCATCGACGGCCACCTCGACCGCCACCCGCTTGCCGTCGCCGTTGGCCCGAACCGTGAGCTCGACTTCGCCGTCGGCCAGCGAGCGGGGACCGACCGTGAGCCGGTACGGGATGCCGATCAGTTCGGCGTCGGCGAACTTGACCCCGGCCCGGGCGTCGCGATCGTCGAGCAGCACATCGACCCCGCGGGCCCGCAGACATCGATAGAGGTCCTCGGCCGCCGCCAGGGTGGGCTCGTCGAGCTTCAGCACGGTGACGACGGCCTCGTAGGGGGCCACCGAGACCGGCCACTTCAGACCGTGCTCGTCGTGGTGGGTCTCGGCGATCGTGGCCATGTTCCGGCCGATGCCGATGCCGTAGCTGCCCATCACCACCGGGCGCTGTTGCCCGTCGGCGTCCGACACGGTGACCCCGAACTTCTCGGCGTACATCGTGCCCAGTTTGAAGATGTGTCCGGCCTCGACACAGCGAATCATGTCGAGAGCCGTGCCGCAGGTGACGCAGGATTCGCCGGCGGACACCTCCCGCAGGTCGGCCCACTGGGTGACGGTGATGTCGCGTTCGATGTCGACCCCCCGGTAGTGCCAGTCGTCCTCGTTGGCTCCCGTGGTCATGTCGGTGCGGCCCCGCAGGGCCTCATCGGCAACGACACGGAGGTCGGTCACCCCGACCGCCCCGAGGCTGCCCGGCAGCGCTCCGAGGCCGGCCCGGGCCTCCTCGGCGGTGGCGGGCCGCACCACGATGGTGGCGGTGGCATCGATGAACTTCTGGGTGTTGAGCTGATGATCGCCCCGCACGAGTGCCAGCACCATCTCGCCGTCGGCCACCATGACCATGGTCTTGATCTGGCGGTCGGCCGGAGCGCCGGCGTCGGCGAGCGCGGCGATCGTGCGGATCCCGGGCGTGGGGAACCGTTCGGGTTCGGGCGGTGGTGCGGCGTCGTCGATCGGGTCCAATCGTGATGTGGCCTTTTCGATGTTGGCCGCGTAGTCGCAGTTGGGGCAACGGATGACATCGTCCTCGCCGGCCGCGCAGGGCACCATGAACTCGGTGGAGGTGTTGCCGCCCATCGCTCCGGAGCTGGCTTCGACGGCAAAGGCCGGGAGCCCGATCCGCTCGAAGATCCGCTCGTAGGCCACCCGGTGTGCCTCGAATCGCTCGTCGAGGCCGTTCCAGTCGAGGTCGAAGCTGTAGGAGTCCTTCATGTGGAACTCCCGTACACGAAGCAGGCCGCTCTTGGGTCGGGCCTCGTCGCGGAACTTCGTCTGGATCTGATACCAGATCTGGGGCAGTTCCTTGTAGGACGACAATTCGGTGGCAACGGTGGCGAAGATCTCCTCGTGGGTGATGCCGAGGGCGAGGTCGTTGTCGCGCCGATCGGTCAACCGGAACATGATCTCACCCATCGTGTCCCACCGGCCCGACTGCTTCCAGACGCCGGCCGGATGCATCGTCGGCAGCAGGAACTCCTGGCCGCCGATGGCGTTCATCTCCTCTCGAACGATGGCGGCGACCTTCTGATGGACTTTCCAGCCGAGCGGCAGCATCGAGTAGTGCCCGGCGTGAAGCTGGCGAATGAACCCGCCCTTGACCAGGAGGGCATGGCTCGCGGCTTCGGCGTCGGCCGGGGCGTCACGAAGGGTGGGAATGAACAGATTTGACCAACGCATGGGGCCAAAGCTAACGGGATTTCGCTCCGGACGCAGGGCTTTGGCCAATTCCGGTCGGGATGCTCGCCCAAACCCCGTCAGCCGACTCTTCCCGCGCCAAACGCGCACTGTGCGCGGATGTATCAGGAAAACTTGGGGGTGGTGGCGCCTGGGCGAAACGGTTCCAGTGGGATTATGATCGCTGGTATCCGTACTGTTTTGAGGGGTGCCCAACGGCGACAGCGACGGCCCCAAGCCACGACCGCGAACAGCGAGGTACCACATGACGGCAACAAGCACCGCCAGCCCGGCGCTCCAGCGAGCACGCCGCCTGGCCCGGCCCCGCGAGCGCTTGACCACCCCGTACGTGAGAGACGACGGCGAGCTGCGGCCGGCCACCTGGGACGAGGCCCTCGATCGGGCCGCCACCGGGTTGGCCCGCATCACCGCCGAACACGGCGGCACCGCCGTGGGCATGTTCAGCTGCTCGAAATCGACCAACGAGATGAACTACGCAGCCCAGAAGTTCGCCCGGACGGTTCTCGGCTCCAACAACATCGACTCGTGTAATCGAACTTGACACGCTCCCTCCGTCGTCGGTCTGGCGACAGTGTTCGGAGCCGGTGGAGGCACGTCGTCCTACGCCGAGATCGAGGAAACCGATCTGATCGTGTTGTGGGGATCGAACGCCCGGGAGGCCCACCCGATCTTCTTCCACCACCTGATGAAGGGCCTCGACAACGGGGCGACGATGTACTCGGTCGACCCCCGGCGCACCTCGTCGGCCAAATTCGCCGACGTCTGGCTCGGGCTCAACGTCGGAACCGACATCGCCCTGTCCAACGGCATCGCCCGCCACATCATCACCAACGGCTGGCACAACGCCGAGTTCATCGCCCATTCGACCTCGGGCTTCGAGGCCTACGCCGAATCGGTCGAGCCCTGGACACTGGAGCGGACCTCGGAGATCACCGGGGTGCCGGCGGTGGCCATCGCCGAACTGGCCGAGGCCTACGCCAAGGCCGAGACGGCCCAGATCCTGTGGACGCTCGGCATCACCGAACACCACAACGCCGTCGACAACGTGCTGTCGCTGTGCAACCTGTCGTTGCTCACCGGCCACATCGGCCGCTGGGGCTCGGGGTTGGTGCCGCTGCGGGGCCAGAACAACGTGCAGGGCGGCGGCGACATGGGCGCCCTGCCCAACAAGTTGCCCGGATTCCAGGACGTCGATGACGACGAGGCCCGAGGGAAGTTCGAGGCGGCCTGGGGCACCGGCATACCGGCCGAACCGGGCATCCACCTCACGCTCATGTTCGAGGCGATGGGTGACGACATCCGGGCCGTGTACTGCATCGGCGAGAACCCGGCCGACTCCGAGGCCGACGTGGCCCATGCCCGCGACATGTTGTCGCGCCTCGATCTGCTGATCGTGCAGGACATTTTCATGACCCGAACCGCCGAGATGGCCGACGTGGTCTTCCCCGCTTCGATCGGCTGGGCCGAATCCGAGGGCACCGTCACCTCCAGCGAGCGGCGGGTCCAGCGGGTCCGCGCCGCCGTTCCGGCGCCGGGCGAAGCCCGCGACGACATCGAGATCATCGCCATGCTGGCGAACCGCATGGGTGCCGAGTGGGGTTCACCCACGGCAGAGGAGTTGTGGGATGAGTTGCGGGCGCTCTCACCGATGCACGGCGGGATGTCGTGGGAGCGTCTCGAAGCCGAGGGCGGGCTGCAATGGCCCTGTCCGAGCCTCGACCACCCCGGCAGCCCGTTCCTTCACGGCTGGCTGTGGGACGACGACCTGGGCGGCCGGGATCCGGCTCCGTTCAGCGTGGTCGAGCACGAGGGCCCCAAGGACCAGCTCACCGACGAGTTCCCGATCCGGCTCACCACCGGCCGAGCGCTCGATTCCTTCAACACCGGCGTCCAGTCGGGTTCGATGTCGTCGCCCATCCGCTACGGCGAGGCGATCGATCTCAACCGGGTCGACGCCGAGCGTCTCGGCGTGGTGGACGGCGAGATGGTACGGGTGTCGTCTCCCCGGGGATCGGTCGACATGCCGCTGCGGGTGATGTCCGATCTGCCGGAAGGCCTGGCGTTCACCACGTTCCACTTCCCGGAGCTGGTCGACGTCAACCTCCTGACCAACGACGCCTGGGACCGCAAGTCGGGAACGGCGGAGTTCAAAGCGGCCTCCATCCGCATCGACAAGATCGTCGAGCCCGTCGCCGCTCTGGCCGACGCCATCGACGACCAAGCACTCAACCCTTCGGAGTAACTGCGTGGCAGATCTGTATTTCGGACCCGACAAACCGACCATCGACGAACAGGAGGCGGTCGATCGGGTCCTGGCCCGGACGATGGGCCCGGCCGTGGTGGTCGAGGATGAGCGCATGGTTCGGGGCGGACAGACCCGCCGCGACGAGCGGCGCCACCTGCTTCTCCCCGTACTCCACGCCCTGCAGAATCAGGCCGGCTGGATCAGCCCGGGCGGCCTCAACTATGCGGCCGAACAACTCCAGGTGCCGCCGGCTGAAGCCTATGGCGTGGCCACGTTCTACGAGATGTTCCGTGTCGACGATCCCGGCCACACCGACGACGTCGTCCACGTCTGCGTCGACGCCGCCTGCCAGATCGCCGATGCCGACGCCGTCATCGCCGCCCTGGAGGCGGAGGGCAAACACGTGCACCGCAGCCCCTGCCTCGGCCAGTGCGAGCGACCGGTGGCGCAGTTCATCCAAGGGCGGGCCAAACCCGATCGGGTCTCGGCCGACGACCACGTCGAACCGGCGGCCGCCGTCCCCCAGGCGGGCGATCCGTCGCTGCGCCTGCTGCGGCGGGCCGGGGTGGTCGATCCCACCAGCCTCGAGAGCTACATCTCCTTCGGCGGCTACAAGGCCCTGGCCGAGGCGTTTCGTCGAGGCCCCGAGGGCGTCGTCGAGGAGGTCACCACCTCCGGCCTCATGGGCCGGGGCGGCGCCGCGTTCCCCACCGGCGTGAAGTGGAGGGCCGTGGCCGAGGCCGAGGGCGACCGGAAGTACGTGGTCGTCAACGCCGATGAGTCCGAGCCGGGAACCTTCAAGGACCGGGTTCTCATGGAGAACGATCCCTTCGCCATCGTGGAGTCCGCCACCATCGCCGGATTCGCCACCGGGGCCACCAAGGGCTGGATCTACATTCGCGGCGAATACCCGCTGGCCACCCGTCGCCTCGAGGGCGCCATCGAGGCGGCACGGGCCGGCGGCTTTCTCGGTGAGAACATCGCCCGATCCAGTTTCTCGTTCGACCTGGAGGTCCGACGGGGCGCCGGGGCCTACATCTGCGGCGAGGAGACGGCCCTTTTCAACTCGCTGGAGGGCTACCGGGGTGAACCCCGACAGAAACCACCCTTTCCCACCACCAACGGCTTGTTCGACAGCCCGACCGCCATCAACAACCCCGAGACCCTGGTCAACGTGTTGGACATCATGATCGAGGGTGGAGAGGCCTATGCACGTCTCGGCACGGAGAACTCGTCGGGCACCAAGTTGTTCTGTCTGAGTGGCCATGTGGCCGAGCCGGGCGTCTACGAGATCGAGTTCGGAGCCACGCTCGGGGAGTTGATCGACCTGGCCGGCGGCGTTACCGGCGGCGACCTGACCGCCGTGATGCTGGGTGGTGCGGCCGGAAGTTTCGTTGGTGGTGGTGCCGACAGCCTCGCCATGCCGTTGTCGTTCGAGGGGGCGCGCGCCGCCGGGGCTTCGCTCGGTTCCGGCGTGGTGATGGTCTTCAACGACACCGTCGATTTCGGCCCCGTGATCACCCGGCTCGCCGAGTTCTTCCGCAACGAGTCCTGCGGGCAGTGTGTGCCCTGCCGGGTGGGCACGGTCCGACAACACGAGGTTCTGGTCCGCAGTGGCGGCCGTCCGGCCAACGGTCAAGCGGAACTGCTGGCCGAGATCGACCGGGCCATGAAGGACGCCTCGATCTGCGGCCTCGGGCACACCGCGGCGACCGCCGTCCTCTCCGCCATCAGCCTCGGCCTTGTTACGAACCCGAGTTCGGGAGGAGACCAGTCATGACCGTCACCGAAACCACGGTGCAACTCACGATCGACGGTCAGGCCGTCGAGGTCCCGAAGGGGGCCTCGGTCCTCGACGCCTGCAGCGCGGCCGGCGTCGACACCCCGACGTTGTGCTACGCGGAGAATCTCACGCCGGTCAACGCCTGCCGAGTCTGTGTCGTCGAGCAGGAGGGCTCCCGCACGTTGATCCCGTCGTGCAGCCGGGAGGCGTCCGACGGCATGACCATCGCAACCGACTCCGAACGGGTCCGCCACAGTCGCAAGATGGTGCTCGAGTTCCTCGGCTCCGGTGTGGATCTGAGCCAGGCCGGTGAGCTGATCTCCTGGATGGAACACTACGGCGCCGATCCCGACCGCTACGGCGACGACCGCCTGCGAATCGACGAGCCGGTTCGGGTCCAGGACGACCTCTACATCCGTGACTACGACAAGTGCGTGCTCTGTTACAAGTGCGTCGAAGCCTGCGGCGACGACGCCCAGCACACCTTCGCCATCGCCGTTTCCGGTCGCGGCTTCGGGGCTCGGATCAGCACCGAGTTCGACACCGAGCTACCCGACTCGGCCTGTGTCTACTGCGGCAACTGTGTCGCCGTCTGTCCCACCAACGCGTTGCAGTTCAAGACCGAATTCGATCTCCGTCAGGCGGGGGAGTGGAAACCCGAGGATCAGTCGGTCACCCGCACCGTGTGTTCCTATTGCGGGGTCGGCTGCAACCTCGAACTGCACGTGCAGGACGAAACGATCGTCAAGGTCACCTCCCCCGAAGATCACAGCGTCACGTCGGGACATCTGTGTATCAAGGGGCGTTTCGGCTGGACCTACGTCCACGGTCGCTGAACCCGGATCTTCGCATCGGCTCCCGGCCGTCGCCGCCTCCGGCGTCACCGGTGCTCAGGGGACGACGGTGATGGTGATCACCGAACCCTGGTCGTCCACCAGATAGCTCGATGCCCCCGATGCGTAGAGGCGCAGCTGCTCGGGGTCCACGCCGGCGGTGACCAGTGCCTCGGTCAGGGTGTCGCGGCGGGCCTCGCTGAGGGCCATGTTGGCGGCGTCGTCGGCGGCCTCATAGCTCCGCACGTCGACCACGACCGTGGCGCCACCGGTGGTCAGGATGTCGGCCAGGGCCGACACGGTGGCCGCTCCGGCGTTGTCGAGTCGGGCCGAACCGGGCTCGAAGGTGATGGAAGCCGGATCCACCGAGGCGACCTCGAACGCATCCTGGCTGGCCGGCCCGACCTGGATCCAGATGTGATTGCCGTGTTCGGGGGTCGGCACGAACACGGCGGAGCCCGGCGTGATGGTGGTGACCTGTGCCGGGTCGATGCCGTAGGCGGTCACCAGAAAGTCCGTGAGTTCAGCGGCCGCCGTGCCTGCCTCGGCCCTGATCCCGGCCTCCGACGGCGGGAAGAACGAGTATCCGGCCGTACCGAACGTGGACCCGGCGTCGCTTGAGAGCGTCCCGGCGATTCCACTGATCGCCAGGAGGCCATCGGGACGGAGCGGCCAGCTGTCATCGGAGGTCGTGGCCGGTACGCCGAGAGCGAACGGCGACTCCTGGCTCAGCACCTCGTTGAATCGACGGTCGCCGAACTGCGGGGTCAACGCCACGAAGTTCGGCACCGGTTGTGAACGGCTCAGCGGAGCGGCCCCCAGACCGCGGACTCGAACCTGGTCCGGGGCGACTCCGGCGGCCACGAGCGAGGCGGCGAGAGCGTCGGCCTGGCTGACACTGAGGGCGAGATTGTCGGCGGCCGTGGCCTCGGTGTAGGTCCGCACGGCGACGGTGACGGGAGCGGACGGCTGGTCGGTCAGCACGGCACCGAGCTCGGCGACGAGGGCGGCGCTGCGTTCGTCGAGCTCGGTGGTGCCCGGCTCGAATCGAAGCGAGGTCATGTCTGCCCGACCGGCGACGGCTCCGGGGAGGGCCGCCGAGAAGTGGTCGCTCAGAAGCTCGGCGGTCGGCCGGGTTCCGGTGGCGAGCGCACCGGCGAGACCGACCGGTGGTTCCTCGACGACACTCGATCCGGCCGGCTCCTGGGTGTCGGCCGTGTCGGGGCTGCGGAGCGAGAACACGAAGGCGATGATGAGACCGGCGAACAACCCGATGGCGATCGTGGCCAGCGTGGCCTTCGCCATGGTGCCGCCGCTTTCGGGAACGGGCTCGGCCGATGGAGCCACGCCTTGGGGGACGGCGCTTGACTCCGACGCGTCCGCCCGCCCGGTGAACCCGGTCGCTTCGGCACCCAAGGTCTGCGAGGGGACGGGAGGCGGCGAAGGGACGGGAGGCGGCGAGGGGATGGGAGGCGGCGACGCGACGGGAGGCGGCGACGCGACGACGGTCTCCCCACGTTCGGACCCATCGCCATCCGGGGACTGTTCCGGGGCGCGGTCCTCAACGATCTCTTCGTCGGCAATCAACTCGATCAGCGGGTCTGATGGCGCACCGCCGATGTCCACGGCGGGATCTTCGAGCTCGATGATGTCCTCGGCTTCGGACACGACGTCACGAAGCCCGGTGACGACGTCACCGCTTCCCTCGGCACCGACGGCGTCGTCGGTTTCGTCGGCGAGATCGTCGAACAGGCCGAAGAAAACCGACGGATCGAGGGGGCCCTCGTCGGCGTCGTGACCATTGCCGTTGACGTCCTGGTCCACGGCGGAATGTCCGAGTTCGGTGATTTGCTCGTTGCTCATGCCAGATCTGATGCCCGGGGCGATGGGTCGTGCTGCGGCGGGATACGGGTTGTCTTCGGTGCCACTCGATTGAACGCTCTGGTGTTACCGGCCGTTGCAGGCTGGGCTCGTCCAACACCGACACGCTTCTGTTGTGGAACCAGCGGCCAACGGCGCATTGTGTGGCCGACCTGGTCCCGGGTCGAGGCCACGACGACACACTCTACCCGCTCCTCAGCCGGGTCGGATGACGGTGCGGATGCCGAGCCGAGGAACCGTCACCGGTGTCGCCTCACCAGCACCCTGTGACGATATCCACAGCGAACGAGCACGGTCCCGGACCTTGACGTCAGATCGGTTTCACGCCCCGGCTGTAGGGTGGGCCCATGGACTGGGACAAGCGCGACAAGGCCCTCCGTGATGACACGAGACGACTCGGCCGCCAGCTGGGCAATTCCATCGCCCGCCAGGAGAGCCAGGCCTTTCTCGACATGGTCGAACGCGTCCGCAGGCTGGCCCGTCGCCTGCGCAAGGACGACGGACAGGCGGCTGGTGCCGAGCTGACCGAGCTGCTCATCAACGTCGATGATCTCGACGCCATCCGGCTGGTCCGGGCCTTCACCCTCTACTTCCATCTCGCCAACGTGGTCGAGCAGGTTCACCGGATCGAGGACCTGAATCGGCGGAAGCCCCTGGCCGGTCGGCTCACCGACACGATCCCCCGTCTCGTCGAGGCCGGGCACGCGCCGGCCGATATCGCCGGTGCGGCCGCCAAACTACGTCTACAGCCGGTCTTCACCGCCCATCCGACCGAGGCGTCCCGCCGTTCGATGCTCGACAAGCTGGCCGAGGTGAGCCGCCTCACCGAGGAGCGGGCCCTGAAACGAACCTCGCCCGCCGATGCCCGTCGAATCGATCGTCGGATCGATGAGCTGATCGACGCCATGTGGCAGACCGACGAGCTTCGCCGCGAGCGGCCCAAGCCGGTCGACGAGGCCCGGACCGCGCTGTACTACATCGAGCAGCTGGCGGCCCGGGGCCTTCCCGATCTCTGGGCCGACCTCGATGGCGAACTGGCCGACATCTCGGAATCGATTCCCGCCGAGGCCGCTCCGATCCGATTCGGGAGCTGGGTCGGCGG
>JBFHME010000017.1:0-33447 GCA_041594435.1 Acidimicrobiales bacterium | reverse complement strand
GTGGCATCTCCGAGATCATCGTCCCGATGGATCTCGAGGGCATCGAGGTCCGTCCGATCACCGACATGACCACGAACCGTCACTTCTGCGAGATCTACTTCACCGATGTGCGGGTGCCGATCGAGAATCTGGTCGGGGTCGAGGGCGATGCATTCAAACAGACGATGGTGCAGCTCGAACACGAGCGGGGCGGGATCGATCGTCTGGTGTCGAATCGTCCGATCTTCGACGTGGCGGTGGCCGAAGCCGACACGGCCGATCCGCTGGTCCGCCAGGAGATCGCGGAGCTCGAGATCGGCTATCGGGTCGGACGGCTGCTGGTCTACCGGGAGGTGCTGAGGCAGGCGCCGGCGGGGTTCAGCGCCGCCACCAAGTGCTTCTGCACCGAACACGAGTGGCGGGTGGCCCAATTCGTGGCCAGAACCCTCGGTCCGAGGGGCCAGCTGTTCGACGATGTGACCAAGGGTTTTCTCTACGCTCCGGGCTACACGATCATGGGGGGCACGTCGAACATCATGCGGAACATCCTCGGCGAACGGGTCCTGGGGCTGCCGCGGGAGCCACGGGCCGCCGACGTCGAGCGGAAGATCGCACGCTGATGATCCTGGTGACCGATCCCGGCTAAAGAACAGGTTGACTGCGACCGTTCATCAAACCGAGTGATTTCTTCGGTTCTGAGAGGAACGTTTTGCAGCACGACGATCTGGTGGAGAGTCTCAGAATAGGGTTCGTGTCGGCCTTTCCGCCCGGCATGAACAGCCTGAACGAGTTCGGCTGGCATTGTGTGGTCAACCTCGCCGCAAAGCCGGAGGTGTCGGAGGTCGTGCTCTTCGCCGATGAGACCGACGAGGGGGCTCCCACTCCGATTCCCGGCGTGCACGCCCGGGTCGCATGGCGCTTCAACAGTGTGTTGAATCCGCTGCGGATCGCATGGCACGTGGCCAGGTCCCGGCCCGATGTCGTGATGTTCAATCTCCAGTTCGCGACGTTCGGCGACACCAGGATTGCCGGCGGTTTGGGGCTCCTGACGCCCTCCATCCTGCGGCTGATGGGGGTTCCGACGGTCGTGATCCTGCACAACCTGGTTGAGAACGTCGACATGCAGGATGCCGGATTCGCCCGGTCACCGATGATGGCTCGGCTTCTGAGAATGGCCGGTACCGCGCTGACGAAGGCGATCCTGCGGGCCGACTTCGTCGCCCTGACGATTCCTCGCTACGTCGAACAACTGCGCTCGAAGTATGGAGGCGACAATATTCTGCTCGCTCCCCACGGGGTCTTCGATGCGATCGACGAACCGGTCTACGAGCTGCCGGCTGGGAACCGTAAGGTACTCGCCTTCGGCAAATGGGGCACCTACAAGACGGTCGAGATCCTGATCGACGCCTACCGTGAACTACTGGAGAGGGGCTATGACGACGTCGAGATCGTGATAGCAGGCACCGACAGCCCGAACTCGCCTGGCTACCTGGCCGGCGTCCGGGCCGAATGTGCCGACCTGGACAACGTGACCTTCACCGGCTACGTCGCCGAGGAGGACGTTCCCCGGGTCTTCACCGAAGCCGCCATCACCGTCTTTCCCTATACGTCCACAACCGGAAGTTCCGGTGTCCTCCACCAAGCCGGCAGCTTCGGCCGTTGTGCCGTCCTTCCGGCAATCGGTGATTTCGTCGAAGTGATCGAGGAGGAAGGATTCGTCGGCGAGTACTTCGAGCCCGGGGACTCCCACAGCTTGGCCGATGCCCTGGCGAAGCTCCTCGACGACGACGAGCTTCGGCTGGAGCAGGGACGCCGCAACTTCGCCGCCTCGTCGGGTATTCCCATGGCCGAGGTCCTGGACTGGCATCTGTTCCACATCCGGCGGATCCTCGATGGGCGGGTGAAGCGATGAGCGCACCGATGAACCGCCTCGACAGCGGCGGCGGACCGGCTGAGACGGTTCCTTCGCTCGACCCTCCGTCCCAACCGGATCAGCTCGAACGCTACCGGCACTGGGCCACGACACCGCTGAAGGTCGACCCGGTCCTGTCCGTGGTGATCCCGGCCTACAACGAAACCCAACGAATCCTTCCGACCATCGGAGCCATTGCCTCGCACGTCTGCAGCCTGGAACCGTCCTGGGAGCTGATCGTCAGTGACGACGGGAGCAGCGACGGAACCCGGCGCATCGTTCGCGAGCTCGGTCTGGTCAATCTGAAGGTGATCGAGACACCGACCAACACCGGAAAGGGTGGAGCGGTACGACGCGGGGTGCAGGCAGCTCGTGGCCAGTTCATACTTTTCGCCGATGCCGATCAGGCGACACCGATCGAGCAGCTGGAGCTTCTCCTCGGCCCCGTGAAGTCCGGCGAGGTCGATGTCGCCGTCGGGTCTCGCCGGGCCGGCGGTGCAGACGTGCGGGGACGATCGCTCGGTCGCCGCATCCTCTCGGACGGCTTGCGTCGACTGGTCAAGGTTGGATTCGGTCTCTCCCACCCCGACACGCAGTGCGGCTTCAAACTGTTCAGCAGAGAAGCAGCCGATCGGCTTTTCGCCGTTCAGCGAATCGACGGCTTCTCGTTCGACCTCGAACTCCTGTACATCGCCAGTCGCCTCGGACTTCGAGTGGTCGATGTTCCGGTGAGGTGGTTCGACTCACCCGGGTCGACCGTCAACGGTGGACGCGACACCCTGCTCTTCCTCGTCGACCTGGGCCGAATTCGTCTGAACGAAGCACTCGGTCGATACCGCGACCCAGGCCACAGCCGGAGAAACCGGGAAGGAACGTGACCATGTATCTCGAGATCCAGTCATACCGAAACGGCAGCGGGGGTTCGGTGGTACTTGCCGGGCGGTTCGACGCCCACGAAGCGGAATCGGTGCTGACCTCCTTGACCGAGCTTCTCGCCGACGGGGTGCAAACCATAGGCCTCGATCTCAGCAGGGTCGAGTTCATCGATTCGACCGGGCTGGCCGTGCTGACCCGGGTCATGAAGAGGGCTCGGGAGTCGGGAGGGGATCTGGTTCTCGTTGCCCCGTCCACACCGGTCCGGGTCATTCTGGAACTGACCGCGTTGGACAAGGCATTTGTGGTCAGCCAGGTCGGCCCCGATACCGCCGTCGGCCACTGAGCCGGGGATGCACGGCCAACCATCGGTTGCGGCACGCGATCGGATCCCGGCCGCCTTCGAACGGGTGCGGGACGATGTGGTGGAGCTGTCGCGGGTCTGGATCGAGTACGGGGCCGAGTCGGTCCTCATCGACCACGGCAACGGCTGCCACACCGTGGCCGGTTCGGCAACGTCGGATTCGATCCGCCTTGTGTCCACGCTCGAAACATTCGATCCTCCGGCGCGACTGATCGTGACCGGCATCGATTCCGACAACGCCCGATCTCGTCTCGAAGCCGACGCTCGACTCCTGGATGGACTCGCAGTCGCCCGAACCCAGCTGTCCAGTACGACGGCAGCGTTGGTCGAAGCGAACGACCAGGCTTTGGCCTTCTACCAGTTGGCGACGGGCTCGAGTTCCTCTCTCAGCATGGTCGATATCGTCGGAAACCTGGCCGAGGAGGCTCGAGGGTTGACGGGCGCGCCGGCCGTTGCGATCCGTGTTCCCACCTTGCCCGACACGTTGTGCGGTGACCGCGAGCTCGCTCGAGTCCTGGTCGACATGGTTTGCACCGGCGTCGGGACGGAATCGGGAATGGTCCGCCGGCATTCGAGCGGTCTGAACCACGACGTTCTGGTCGTTCCCATTGGCCACGAGCAGCCGGGGTGGCTCATCGTGGCCGGCCCGGCCGGGGGCCGCATCCACACCCCGACCCAGAAGCTGGCGGCCGCCATCGCCGGCCACCTTGGCGGGCTCCTGAAGCTCGCCAGGACCCATCAACAGGAAATGGCCGACGCCAGACTGCGCCACGAGGTGGAGGCGGCGTCGATGCTGGCCGCCCAGGTTCTGCCTCGGAGACCACCCACGGTTCCCGGCCTCGACGTTCATGCTCACAATCAGCCGGCCAGGTTGGCCAGTGGCGACTATTTCACCTGGACGATGACCGAAAGAGGGCTGATCTTCGCGGTCGGTGATGTGTCGGGGAAGGGCCTTCCGGCTGCTCTGGTCATGACGATGCTGGCAACCGCAACCACCGCCGCCGCCCATCGGGACCGGACCGGAAACCCGGCGCAAATCCTGGCCGAAATCAATGCCGACGTGTACGACTACCTGTCCGACTCGGGGGTGTTCGTCACGACCGCGGTCTGTTCGTGGGAGCCTCGATCCGGCGTCGTCTCGGTGGTCAACGCCGGTCATTCACCGGTCCTGACAGTCCGGCGAGGTCAGGTCGAACCGGTTCCTCCCCATGTACCCCCGCTCGGGGTGCTGCCGTGTGTGGACGCCGATGTCGCTTCGTTCCGGCTCGACACGGACGACATGCTCCTGCTGGGTTCGGATGGATTGGTCGAGCAGGAGAACGCGGACGGAATGCAGTACGGACACGATCGACTGGCCGAGGCCGTGGCGCGGAGCAGAACCACGACCGCCGTCGAGCTGGTCGACGAGCTGTTCGCTCTGCTCCAGTCCCACAGCGGAGACCAACCCCAGGATGACGACCGTACGCTTCTCGTGGTACGTCGAACGAGGGAGGGACCATGACGTTCCAGGGTCGAGATGAGCTGAACATTCCCGCCACCCCTGTGGCCACCCGCCGGATAGGGCCCTGGTTGAACGCCGTGTTGGATCTCGGGCACGAAGCGGATCCGGCATCCGATCTGGCCTCCAGAGCGGAGCTGGCCTCGAGAGCGGAGCTGGCCCTGGTCGAGCTCTGCAACAATGTCGCCCTCCACGGGTATGCCGGCGAGGAGGGCCGCGTCAGGCTGGTGGCCCGGATGGACGACGACGGCCTGACCGTCACCGTGTTCGACTCCGGCGTGGAGTTCGATCCACGAAGTGTCGCCGACCCCGAAGAGGTCCAGGTTCATGGCTACGGCCTCATGATCATTCGAAAACTTACCGATGAGTTCGATATGAGCCGTGAGAACGATTCGAACCAGTGGCGGCTGAGGTTCAATGCCCCGGCCGGAGTGACGGGCGTCGACCGCGGCGGCGACTCGGTGAGGAGCAACGGTGGACATCCATAGCACCACCTCGACGGTCACGGTTGTCCGCCTGGTCGTCGATGGTCGCCTGGACGCCGAGACCGCGCCGGCGCTTCGGGACGCCATCACCGCGCACATCGAACACGGTGTGGTCAACCTGGTCGTCGACATGACGTCGATCTCCTTCGTCGACTCCGCTGGTCTGGCGGCACTCGTGAGCGGGATGAAGCGGTCACGGCAAGCCGGTGGCGATCTCCAGCTGGTTCGGCCGACGTCGACCACGGCATTCCGGGTGTTCGAACTCACACAGTTCGACCAGATCTTCCGATTCGTCGACCCGACCTAGGTGGTGACGATGGTGGCCCCGGCCGACACGTCGATTCTCATCATTGACGACGATGATGTGGCCCGACTGGTACTCCGTCACCAGCTGGCGACGTTGGGCTACGGCGTCGTGGAGGCGCAGAGCGCAGCGGAGGGACTCGAGATCCTGTCGAACCGGGCGGTCGATCTGATCATCAGTGACTACGACATGCCGGGTATGAGCGGCGTCGAGCTCCTGCGGGACCTCGGTCCGGACCCGGAGACGCCATTCGTTCTGCTGACCGGATTCGCAAACATCGAGGAGTTCCGAGACGACTCCGATGCCGTCGGCAGGATGGCACAGTTCCTGACCAAACCGGTATCGAGTTCGGCTCTGGCGGCCCTGCTCGATCAGTTGCTGCCCGACCCCACCCGTGACGTCGATGACCGGTGAGGCCGCGGAGAACGTCCGTTGGGAGGGCGGGGCGGTCAGGCCGATCGCGTCGATCGGCATGTCGCTGTTCGACCGCGCGCCCGTCGCCTACTCGATTCTCGGCCTGGACGGGGAGCAGATCGACGCCAACCGACGCTTCTGGGAGCTGTTCGGCTATCAACCGGACACCAGGAACCTCAACGCCCTGATACTCACCCACCCGGATGATCGGGATCTCACGACCGGCTACCTCGACGACCTCGTCAGCGGCCGGGTTCGACGAATTCGGTGTGAGAAGCGGTACGTGCGAGCCAACGGCTCGGTCTTCTGGGGCGAACTGGTGGGGGAACGGGTCACGACGGACGCCGGACGTACCGTTCTGCTCGGTGTCATCAACGACGTGACCAGACGTCACCACTTGGAGGAGGAGCTTCGGAAACTGGCCGACGAGAGACTGACCTTCGTCGGTCAGGTCAACCATGAACTTCGCAACCCGCTGCACACCATTGCCGGGTTGGCCGAATTGTTGAGTTCGTCGGATCTCGATCCACATCGGCGGGAGCAGGCCGAGACGATCTTCCAGGAGGCCAGGGAGACGATCAGGCTGGTTGGAGATCTGGTCGAGCTCAGCCGGCCCGATCACTCATCGCTGTCGGTGGTGTCGAAACCGTTCACCCTCCGAGCGGTTGTCGACCGGGTCGTCCGCAATGCCTCCAGCCTGCTGGAATCCCGCAATGGGGCGGTAACGCTGGACATCTCCGTTGCTGACAACGTCCACCGGCGGCTGATGGGCGACCCCCACCGCCTGGCCCAGATCCTGGACAATCTGGTCGGCAACGCCATCAAGTTCACGACCGGGGGGACGGTGCGTCTCGACATCACGATGGACGACGCCGGCCTGTCCTTTCGAGTGCTCGACACCGGGCCCGGCATACCCGTCGACCGGATATCCGACATCTTCGAGCCGTTCAGCAGAGTGCACCACTCCATTCCCGGCACCGGCCTGGGTTTGGCGATCGCAGGCCGCCTCGCCAGGGCCATGGGTGGCTCGCTGGAGGTCGAATCGACGGGGCCCGATGGGTCCACCTTCCTGCTCCGGCTGCCGCTCGCCCCGGTCGCCGATGCCGACCGGCCGGAATCCGCTCGCCCCCGGGAGTCGGCCGAGCGAACAGCGAGACATCGTGTGCTCGTGGTCGAGGACAGCACCGAGTCCCAGCTCGTGGTCGCGGCCCAGCTCGAGCGTCTGGGTTACGACTTCGAGATCGTCGGTGACGGTGTGTCGGCGTTGGAGGCCCTGCAGAACTCGACGTTTTCGGTCGCTCTCGTCGACTGGCACCTTCCAGGCATGGACGGTCTCGAGGTGATCCGTCGCCTCCGAATGCTGGAGAGCGAACGGGGCTGGACCAGAATCCCCGTCGTCTCGTTGACGGCGCGGAACATGCCCGGCGACATCGACGCCTGTCTGTCGGCGGGAGCCGACGAGCATCTGGTGAAACCAGCCGGCTTGGCGGCACTGTCCTCCGTGCTTGGCCGCTGGACGAACGACCACGACCCCCGTGGGGTCGCAACACCCCAGACGCCAGGCGATCAGTCGGAACATCCGATCATCGACCGTGGCACACTCGATCGCCTGCTGGTCGAGGTGGGCGACGCCGTCGTCCTGCGATCGGTGATACACACCTATCTCGACCAGCTGCCCATGCGCGTTGCCGCCCTGGACGCGGCGTGGAGGAAGGACGCCGATGTGGTGGCTGCGGTCGCCCACTCGCTGAGAGGAACCAGCGCCACGATTGGAGCATCGACCTTGTCGGCGTTGGCGACATCCGTGGAATCGGAGGCACGACACAACCGGATCGGATCACCTGACGTGCTGGCGAAACTCCAAAGGGTCGCCGAGCGGACCGCGGCGGCTCTGCGGGACTACCTGGCAGAGAACGGAGTCACGGTATGAAGGGGGTTCTGTTCAACATCGTTCAGGAGGTCGTGGAGGATCTGTACGGCTCCGACACCTGGGACGACCTGCTCGACGACGCCGACGTGGAAGGTGCCTACACCGCGCTCGGCGATTATGCCAGCAGCGAACTGGCGGCCATCGTCGCCGCGGCCTCGGTGAGGACGGGACTCGATCCGGAGGCCGTGTTGCGGATGATCGGCCGGCTCGCCCTCCCACGGCTGCTCCGTCGGTTGCCGTCCGGGGTGGAGCACGCCGATGAACCGCTGGCCTTCGTTCGGAGTGTGAACGACATCATCCACCCGGAGGTGCTCAAGCTGTATCCCGCGGCACGTCCACCGGTCTTCGACTGCGAGTCGACACCGGACGGCCTGGTCGTCCACTACCGCTCGTCCCGAAATCTGCCCGACCTCGCTCACGGTCTCCTGGAGGCGGTCGACGATCAGTTCGAGCAGTCGGTTGTCGTGCAACGCCTGGCCGATGACGGCGACGCCAACGCCGTCTTCCTCGTTCGTGTGGACGTGTCGTGAACGAGGCCGGTGTGATGGCCGACGCCGACCGGATCCGTCGGCTGGAACGCCGTCTGGCCCGCGAGCGTGCGGCCCGTCGTGCCGCGGAGCACATAGCCGAATCGCGGACCCGCGCCCTCTACGAGGCAAACCGCGACCTGGACAGGCGGATCTCCGAACGTACGGCCGAGCTGGATCGAGCGCTGGCCGCGGTCACCAAGGCCGGCGAGGCCAGGTCGGCCTTCCTGGCCGCCATGAGCCACCAGCTGAGGACACCGCTGAACGGTTTGATGGGAATGCTGGAGCTGGTCGACGTGGATGCACTCGACCAGCCGACCGCAGAGTGTCTGGCCGTGGCGTTTCGTTCCGCCGGGCGTTTGGAGCGCCTGGTGTCCCGCTTGATCACCTACTCCGATCTCGAGGGTGCCGACCTGTCGTCGTCACCAATGCACCGCTCGGCGACCAGTATCGTCTCGGCTCTCCACGACCGGTGGCTGGCCGACTGCCTCCACGCGGGTCAGCTGCTCAGCGTCGAAGATGTCGCCGACGCCGTGACCGTCGCCCACCCGGCCCTCGATCTCGCCCTCGATGAGGTGATGGCCAACGTCGTCGATCACGCCGGTCCGGGGGCCGTCCGGATCCGGGCCCGGCTGATCGACGGGCGCCGCGACAACGCCGAGTGTGGTCAGCTCCTCCGCATCGAGGTACTGGATCCGGGCGAAGGTTTGTCGGCCGACCTGGACGTCGCTCCCGGCGAACTCCGTCTCGATGGCGACCCCACCACCACCGGGGATCGCCCGGCCCATCTCGGTCTGGCCCTGATCGGCGTGGCCGTGCGTGCCCTGGGTGGTCGCTGGCGACCGGTCACCGACTGCGGTGACACCGGGGTGGCCGTCGACGTCCCGATCGACCGGTCGATCCGGTCGGATTGACTCCGGTCGGATTGACTCCGGTCGGATTGACTCCGGTCAGATTGTCTCCTCGGCATCCTCGGCCGGCTCCCGGGTCGCATGCCGGCGAATCACCCCGACGCAAGCCAGCACGATGAGGGCCGTGGCGATCAGGTGGAGTTCCCGCCCACCGATCCCGCTCGGATTCGGGGTCACGAGGTCATCGACCCCCATGAGTTCGAGCAGCTCGTCCTGGGTCAGGTCTGCGTGGGCATCGTTGGCGACACTGGCCACCCCGTCGCCCAGCCCGCTACGGACCTCGACCACGTCCGAGCAGTCCAGCTCCCCGATGTCGTCGACGACGACCACCTCATCGGGAACGCTCAGCGTTCGATGTTCGGTTTCGGGTAGGAGAAGCACCCCCTCGACCAACATCGGGTTCTCGTCCAGCTTGTCGAGAACCACGACGTGGGTCCCGGCGTTCATGTCCACGACGCCGAGGTCATGGTAGACCGGCCGAAAGTTCACCGGCACCAACTCGCTCGGGATGAGGTCCTCCAGCTCGGCCACCGAGTAGCGGGAGCCGTCGGTGGCACGTCGATCCGGTTCGTAGATGGTCGAGGAGTTGTACAGCTTGAGGGCTTCGGCCGGCGAACGCAGCTCCAGCTCGTCGTCGAGATCGACGGATTTGCTGTGGACGTGAAGCCGGTTCGCCGTGGCCGACGCACGAAGGAGCAGACGGTAGCGGTCGCTCTCGGGAGCGGTGACGGAGACCTTCAACTGCGTTGACCTCGGAAGGCCGACGAACGATCCGGTCAGGGTTCCGAACAGGCCGGGGGTGATCATCTCGTTACGGTTCCATCTGGTGTCGGAGAAGAAGAGGTAGAGGCGGAACATCGGCGAAAGGTAGTAGGCGCTCGAGATGACATCCGGGTTGAAGGCGAAGGTCTTCGAACTCGGCGCGAAGAAGTGGTCGAGGTGAGCTCGAGCCCAGAGGTCGACGGCGGCGCTCTGGCGATCGGTGGCCACGAGATTGACCGCCGCGCCTTCGCTCGCGGCGCCGTCATAGCGGGGCAGATACTGGAAGTCGTAGCAGCGGCTCAGGTTCAGCCGGGCGTAGACGGCGTCGAGGTAGTCCTTCCAGCTGGTGTCGAACAGGAGAACGTCTCGTTGCGACCGGGGCGGATCGGTCAGCCGGTAGAGAACGAAGCTGTTGTTCTCGAACACCGTGTCCACGTAGTCGGGTTGAGCCTCGATCTGTTCCCGCAGATAGGTTTCGAGCCGTGGTAGGTATTCGGCGCCGACACCTCGATTGTCCTCGATCTGCTTGTTGAGAACGATGTAATCGAGGCCGATGTCGCGGGCGATGTTCAGCCACCAGTCCTGCTGGTAGTAGAGGGATCGGAGGAGCAGAAAGAACTCGAACTTGTTCTCCGAGTCGCCGGTCAGGCCGTAGTAGAAACTCGGTTCGTCCAGGTAGTAGATGTAGAACTTGTCGATGAACTTGTGGGGCACACCGTCAGGGCCGACAACCAGCTTGGAGGTTTCCGTCGGTGGGAGCACCACGGTCTTGCCCGTCGGCAGCTCCTGGAGCGCGTTCTTGAGCTCTTTCAACTCGACGACCGGATAGGCGCTGAAGAAGCCGTCGAAGTCACCGGAGCCGTACACCGCTCGGTAGGGGGTGTTGGAGAGAAAAGGCACGAAGAACATCGCGCCGAGCGCGATGGCAAGCGCCAGATACGACGGTCGGATGCGGTCATCGAGGGCTGTGGACTCGGACCGTACACCGAGGTTGCCATGGAGACGATCCGCAGCCCATGCCAGCGGAAGGGCCATGAGCAGAGGACCCAGCATGAACAGGATCAGCTGGAAGCGGTGGGGGAAGCGGAGAACCTGGACGATGGTGCTGCTGACCGACAGCGTCAGCTCGCCGGCCGCTGAGTCGGTGGCGTAGAGGGCTCGGGTCACGGCCGACAGGGATCGGTGGAACGTCGGGAGCCACGTCGGTTCGCCGTAGCCGACCGTTGCCCAGATGGCGAACGCGACATTGACGTAGATCACGCCGAAGAGCTGGCGATGGGCCCGACTGGTGAACAGGGAACGGCGGATCGGGGGAACCAACGCCGGGATGAACACCAGGATCATGTAGAGCATGTTCGGTACCCGGGGCACCTTTGCCAGGTAGTCACCGAACCGGATCTTGTCCATGATTCCGGCCAGATCCCACGAGAGCACATGAACCAGCGACACCGAAGCATCGCGGATGAAGTAGTAGTCGCCGGGCACCGTCTCGGACAGATCCGGTATGCCTCGAAGGGCGATGAACTTGACGAAGAGTCCGTAGGGGATGACGGAGACGCCGACCAGCATGGCCATGGCCACCACGCAGCGACCGGTGGTGGTGTCCAGCAGACGGCGCCAACGACCGCCGTTCGAACCTCGGTGGAGCGTTGGACGGGTTGGACCCGGGCGCCGGGTTCGCAGCGTTCGGCGTAGGTGCCGTGCCCCGCCCCGGCGGAGCCAGCGCGCCAGCTCTCCGAGTAGCAGGGTCGCCGTGGTCAGCGACAGGAAGAGGGCAAAGAGAATCAGGTAGTGGACCGCCGGATTCAACAGTGTCACCAGGCAGGAAAGGGCCATTCGCCGAATCCACTGATCGGAGCGGAACAGCAGCGCGTCGAGCATGACGAAGGCACTGATCGACATCAGCATCAGCCCCAAAACCAGGGTGTAGAAATGGGTGACCTTGGCGTAGATCATGATCATGTAGATCAGACCGGTGGGGAAGGCGGCACCGAGGTAGACGGCGTGGGCCGACAGGGAGCGGAACACCCGGGCCATGAACCACGAGGTGATGAGGTAGGCGCTGGTGACGATGGCCGGGATCACCAGGAGCACGGCGAACGGGAGCACCTGGTAATGGCGTAGCCAGGTGCTGAGGAACGAATAGCGAACCCGGAACTCGTAACCGTTGGTCAGTTGGGAGTAGTCGCCCCTGGCCTGTTCGATGAGCTGGCTGGTTGGATTGAAGAACGGAACCAGTTCGTCGCCGACCAGAATCCGCTTCCCGGCCACGATGTCCGGGATCGCCACGATGACGTCCCGGAAGATCCACCACGAGGCCACGAAATAGAAGATTCCGACGCCGAGGGCGATGCGATGATGTGGGGCGAGCCGGGCGCGGTACCGTTGGGGCAGTCCGGCGGACGTTTCATCGGTTCGGCGGTCCGCCCGGTGTGATTCCCCTGACTCTCCCGCCGAGCCCATCAAACCTCGGACAACACCGGTGGTGCCATCGACCAGCCGGTCCCGGTGGGATCCTCCAACCAGGCTCGTACATCGTCGAAGTACTGTGAGACGTCGGCCCGGAGCTCGGCCGCGCGGCCCGCCAGCCGTGAACCCTCGCTCTCGGCGTCGTCGGCGGCAGCCACGATCATGGCGGCCAGTGACGCCGGATCGAACGGTGTGTTGATGTCGACGGCCCGATTAACCAGTTCCAGCTGCTCGACCAGTTCCTGCACCTTGACGTCGTACATCAGGGCGACACAGGCTCGGCCCAAGGTGGCGGCGATGACGATGGCGTGCAGCCGTTCGCTGACGACGACGTCACAGTCGGTAAGGATTCGTCCGACGTCGACATGGTGTTCGGTGCGGTGGACAGTCGAGGCGACGTCGGGCAGCCGGGCCAGAAAGTCCTCGAGAACCCGAAGATCGTGATGCTCTTTGAATCGGCTCTGCATCGGCAGGGCGTGCAACTCGATTGGTGTCGTGGCCGCAACGAGCCGCAGCGCCTCCTCCAGGAGATCGAGGAACGGTTCCCACTGGGCGCCGTTTTCGATGTCCCGGTTGAGGTTCAGCGCGATGCGGACCGGACGGGCTGCTGACTCTTCCGGTCGAAGCGGCTCCGGAACGAACACTTCGGGTTCGTTGACCCAGACGGCGTCCGGCACGAGCCGGAGCTTCGCCGGGTCACAGCCGACGGCCAGGCACGTCCGAAGTGATCCCTTGTCCCTCACCGCGACGAGCGATACGAGACGGAGAATCCATCGGGTCAACCGCCGCCCCGTCGCCGTGGTGATCGGCCCGACGCCGATGTTGCTCATCAAGATCGGACGCCGAACGACCAGCCGGCAGAAGACGGCGATGGCGAGAACCATGGACAGGGTTGCGTAGCGCCACCGCCCCGTCGATGGATACAACTCCTTCAGAATCGAGCCCCCACCGAAGACGACGAGATCGCTCGAACGGAGATGTCGAAGCAGGTCCAATCGACTTTTCGCGGTATCGAACACCTCCACGGTGAAACGCTGATCGAGCTGGGCCGCGGTCTCGGGCGGGGCGTAGGAGTTGACGTAGTAGCGGTGCTCGGCCCCGAACTGGGCCAGGAAGGTCTCGAGCAGCAGTTCGTCGCCGAGGTTGAACTGTCCGTGCGTGCCCAGGAGCAGGATGGTTCGGCTCGGGGTTCTGGTTCCCTCGGACATGGCAGCTCCTGGATCGAACGCGCGACTTCGCGTTCTCCTGTCGGCCGAGCCGGGCCATCCTTGACCAAGTTCCGATCGAGTTGGTTCTTGGTCAAGTTTTCCTCTCCGTGGTCCGAGGCATCTATGAGACCTTTCTGGAGGAGGTGCGTGGGCCACATCGAGACCACCGAAACCGCTGATGCGCCGGATGTGACCGGTGGTCGATCGCTGATCAGCGGCGGCGCGTTGCTGGCTGTGGCCATGCTCGGGGCCAACGGCGGCAATTATCTGCTGAACCTGCTACTCGGTCGGTGGTTGACTCCTGCGGAGTTCGCGGATGCCAACCTGATGGTGACGTTGATGTTGCTCGTCACCGCGGTCGCCGCTCCGCTGCAACTGGTTGCCGCCCGCTACGTGGGAATGCACGAGGCGTCGGGTAGCCCCGCCCAGGGGGCGGCCGTCGTGGCCTGGCTGTATCGCCGCGCCGCTGTGGCCGGGCTGGTGATGGCAGCGATCATCGCGTTACCGGCGCCGCTCTGGTCCACGCTGTTCAGAACCGAGGATCCGTGGCCGTTCGTGCTGCTTGCGGCCGGCATGCCGGCCTACCTCACCCAGTCGGTCCGACGTGGCACCTTGCAGGGACATCTACGGTTCGGTCGACTGGCGGTGAGCTTCATCGCCGAGATGCTGGCACGACTTGGCGTGGCCGCCGGACTGGTGGCCGCCGGGTTCGGCGTGACCGGTGCAACGGCGGGTCTTACGGCTTCGTTCCTGGTGACATGGGCCGTTGTGCGCTACCTGCAGCCGCTTGATGCCGCCGATCGGCTCGAGGCCGCTGCGGTGAGCGATCTGCGTCGGTTCGTTGCGCCGACCGCCGTCTTTCTCGTCGGGCAGATTCTGATCAACAACGGCGATGTCCTGGTCGTGAAGGCGGCGTTCCCGAGAGATGCCGCCGGCGTGTACAGCGCGGTGGCCTTGATGGGACGGGCGGTGTTCTTCCTCTCCTGGTCGGCCGTCGCCACCCTGTTCCCGGCGGTGGCCCGGCGGGAGGCCACCGGCTCCAACACCGACGAACTTCTGGTCGGCGGACTGGCCGTCGTCGGCGTCGCCTGTGCTGGGATGGTCGCAGCGAGCGCGCTGTTCGGAGACCTGTTCTTCCGTTCGATACTCGGTCCCGAGTACGAGGGAGCCGCATCGATGCTGGTGAGCTATGCCACCGCAACCTCGCTGTTCGCCGTGGCCAACCTCGTCGTCACCCACCAGCTCTCCCTCGGGAGAACGATCCAGAGCCGGCTACTCGTCATCGGAGCAGTCGGACAGACCGTGCTCGTTGTGCTGGCCCGGTCCTCGCTACCGGCTGTTGTCAATGTCCAGGTGCTCGCCATGACCGCTCTCGCCGCAGTGGTTCTCGGCTCGGTTCTGCTGGAGATGAGGGTCACGTCGGCGACCCGCTGACGGCGGTAGGCTGACCCCGATTCCCTACTGATCGGGTCGGCTTTTGGGTCTTCCCGTTGGTGGCCGGACGTGCAAGAACATCGAAGCGAAACGAGATCGCCCATGAGCTCCCAACCCATTCCGCAGCTGAATCTCGACGAGGCATGGCGGATGCTGAGCGGTGATCCGTCGGCCGTGCTCCTCGACGTCAGGACGACGGCCGAGTGGAACTTCGTCGGCGTTCCCGATCTGAGCAGCCTGTCGAACGAGCTGCGGACCGTCGAGTGGACCACCTATCCAACCGGTGCGGCCAACCCCGACTTCGTCGATCAGGCGACCGCCGGCCTCGATCCGGACCAGCCCATCCTGCTGCTGTGTCGATCCGGGGCCCGATCCCAGGCCGGCGCCCGGGCGCTTCAGGCCAACGGTTTCGTCAACGTCCACAACATCGCGCCCGGCTTCGAGGGGCCGCTCGACGGTGACCAGCACCGCCGTGGCGGTTGGAAGGACGAACTGCCGTGGATCCAGGGCTGAACCCGGGGGAGTGGTCCGAGGCGACGGCGCTCGTCCGGGGAGGACTCGACCGCTCCCGCTTCGACGAGACGGCCGAGGCCCTCTACCTGACCTCCGGTTACGTGTACTCGTCGGCGGCGGAGGCCGAGAAGGCGTTCGCCGGCGACCACGATCGGTACATCTACTCCCGTTACGGCAACCCGACGGTCACCACGTTCGAGGAACGGCTCCGGTTGCTCGAAGGAGCCGAAGCCTGCCGGGCCACCGCCAGCGGCATGGCGGCCGTCTTCGCCGCTCTTGCCTGCTACGTTCGAGCCGGCGATCGGGTGGTCGGTTCCCGGGCGCTGTTCGGCTCGTGCTTCGTCATCCTCACCGAAATACTGCCTCGCCTGGGTGTGGACACCGAGCTGATCGACGGAACGTCGCTCGACGAATGGGACAGGGCCCTGGCCTCCGGCGCCCGGGCGGTGTTCCTGGAGACGCCGTCCAACCCGAGCCTCGAGCTGATCGACCTGGCCGCGGTCTGTGAGCGTGCTCACGCCGCCGGCGCGATCGTGATCGTCGACAATGTGTTCGCCACACCGATCCTGCAGAAGCCGATGACCTTCGGAGCCGACGTGGTCGTGTACTCGGCCACCAAACACATCGACGGCCAGGGACGCACGCTCGGCGGTGCGGTCCTGGCGTCCAACGAGTTCATCACCGAGTACCTCGTCCCGTTCACGCGCCATACCGGCCCGAGCCTCAGCCCGTTCAACGCCTGGGTGCTCGTGAAGGGGATGGAGACGTTGCGGTTGCGGGTCGACGCTCAGAGCGGGGCGGCAGTCGAGTTGGCCCGCCGCCTGAGTTCCGACGGGGTCAACGTGCGGTACCCAAACCTGCCGTCGCATCCCCAGGTCGAACTGGCCGAGCGCCAGATGGCCTCCGGTGGCACGATCCTCACCGTCGATGTCGGCGACAAGGAGCGGGCCTTCGCCTTCGTGGACGGGCTGGAGCTGTGCGACATCTCCAACAACATCGGCGACACCAAGACCCTCGTCACCCACCCGGCGACCACCACCCACCGGCGTCTGGGTCCCGAGGCCCGTGCCGCGGTCGGCATCGGTGACGGGCTGGTCCGGATCTCGGTCGGCCTCGAGGACATCGAGGATCTGTACCGGGACATCTCGCAGGCCCTGGCCTCCCTTGCCTCCTGACGATGATCTCGTTGCCCGGTATCTGAACCGGATCGGCCTCGACGCCGTTCCACCGGCGACCGTCGAGGGTGTCGAGCAGCTCATGCGGGTGCATCTCACCCAGGTGCCGTTCGAGAACCTCGACGTCTACTTCCAGCGGGGTGTGGCCACCGATCGTTCGTGGAGCTTGTCGAAGGTGCTCGATCGGGGCCGAGGTGGGTGGTGTTTCGAGCTCAACGGCGCCTTCGCCGCCCTCCTGGAGGCTCTCGGTTTCGAGGTCCGGCTGCTGGGCGCCGCGGTACTGCTGGGCGGACCGAATCGGATCGTCGACCACTTGACCCTGGAGGTGACGATCGAGAGCCGACCGCATCTGGTCGACGTCGGCTTCGGCGACGGGTTCGCTGCCCCCCTGCCGCTCAACACGTCGGCCGAGAAGCGACTCGACGGGCGCACGGGCACGTTCGGCTTCATCCCCAGCCCCGAGGGCACGACTCTCGTCCGCTATGCCGATGCCGACGTTCCCGAGCCGCAGTATCGATTTCGACGCATGTCATTGACGTTGATCGACTTCGAACCGGCGTCCGACAGGCTCTACCACGACGCCGGGAGTACCTTCCGGCGGGGACCGGTGGCCACCCGCCTCCTCGACGGTGGTCCCGACCGGGTCACGTTGACCACCGACCGGTTGCGGTTGGTCGAAAATGATGACATCACCGATGTCGTCGTTGATGCCGGTAGCACGGCCTGGTTCGACCACCTGAGCCGGTGGTTCGGGATCGAGCTGTAGTCCCGGACGTGTCGTCCGCGATCGACCGCCACGGTCACCGTCCGGCGGGAACCAGACCGGACGGTTGCCAGAAGAATCCGTCGGGAAAGAACGTCACGTAGTCGTCGGGGAACGAGGTGAAGCCGGGAAGGAGGTCGAGTCCTGCCTCCCCCTCCGTGACCGGCAGGCCGCGGGCGGCGTCCCAGCGGCGGTCGCCGCCGACCTCCACCAGGTGGTCGCCGTCGCGCCTGAGCTCGACGGTCCGTCCGTCGAGGCGGCGCGACACCACGGTCCAGGAGTCACCGTCGGGGTCGACGGTGACGGCGACCGGGACGTCGCCCACCACGGCGTTGGCCACGCCCGTTTGCCGAACATCGGTGACGGGAAACGCCACGGAGTCCGGGCCGAATTCGACCACGACGGCCATCTGATCCAGGGCGAACCCACTCCACTGCGATGGTGCGTCGAGTGCCACGGTAGCCGGGTGCAGGTCCCGCCATTCCCCCCAGGTGAGTACGGTCGACGGCAACAACTCGAACGTCTCACCGGTCAAGGGACCGAGGATGGCCTCGCCGAGTGGCTGGCTCCAGATGCTGCCGGTGTCGTGGTCGAACCAGGTCATGGCGTTGCCCCAGAGGTCGCCCTGGTTGCCGAGCACGATGGCTCGTCCGTCGATTTCGCGGCGATGGACCATCGCCGTGCCGCACAACGGTCACCAGGTGACGAAGGTGGGGATTCCCCGGTGCATGTCGAGCACGATCTCCCGGCGGGTCAGAAAGCCGACGGGATAGGCCCTGGCGTCACCGTCGATCTCGACCCCGATGATCAGCTCGTCATCCGGCCAGGCGCTGTCCTCGGCCTTCACGAAGAGCGGGCGGTACACGGGCCGTATTCCGTCGCGGGCGATGACGGGACGGTATCCGTCGGGCAGCTGCTCGCCCTCCCACACCGGGTTGTAGAGGTCTCGATCGAAGTCGGGTGACGCTCCGTCCCAGCCGTCGGGATGGAATGCGGCTGCCGAGTCCGACAGCTCGGCCCGGCGCTGTGACGTCGAGGCCAGCCAGAGTGTGGACGCGATGACCACCACCCCGAGTGCGACGCCGGCCCAAATCGGCCAGGCACGGGTGCGGTGGGCTTCCATGCCCCATCAACCCGGTGATGATCGGAGTCTATTCCAACGCCCGGTCGCGGATCGGGGATGGGACGACGTTCATGCGATCTCCGCCCGGTTCAGCCACCACGCCGTCGCCGCCACCGACAGCGCGGCCAACACCACGGGGACGATCAGACCCGCCGCCATCGACCGTTCGGCCAGCGGCAGTTCGATGTCGGTCAGCCGGGCGAGCACCGAGTGCGGGTAGGTGTTGAGCGACAAACGGGCCGCTCCCGCGCCGGCCCGGGCCACGAACAGCTCCCAGATGAAGATGTAGACGAGCCCCCACAGCAGCGCCCGTCGGAACACCAGGCCCAGGAGCACGAACAGCCCGCTGTAGCCGATGGCGGCCAGGCCCATCGACAGGGCGGTGGCCGCCACGATGTCGCCGTCCCCGCTGGTTCCGATCGCCGCGGCGGCAGCCAGCGGGATCACGGCGATGGGAAGGGCGATGGTGGCCGACGCACCCCAGGCGGCCAGCGCCAACTGCCAGCGGGGGTTCGGTCGCAGCCACAGGTACACCAACGTCTCGTCCTCCACCAGCTGGCCCAGCGTGGTCGAGGCGAACAGCAGCGAAAGGATCGGCACCATGAAGCCGAGGCCGTAGACCGACAGGAAGCCCACGATCGATTCGGTCCGGAACTCGGCTTCGACCTGGCTACCGATCGACAGTGCCAGAACCAGCGCCAGCACCGAGAACCCGCCGATGAGCAGCAGGCGGCTCTTGGTGAGCTGCTGGTCGAGCAGCGCCCGATACAGCGCCCCGATTCGGCGCACGGAACTCACGACGCCTTCCCCACCAGATAGCGGAAGACGCTTTCGAGATCGTCGTCGAGCGGCGTGATGGCCTGGAGCGTCAGACCGAGGTCCCGGCCGGCGGCCAGGAGAAGGCGGCGCGCGGCTCGAACGTCGTCGGTGGTGAACTCGACGGTCCGGGCATCGACGATGTCGCAGCCGAGCACGATGTCGGACCGAATCAGCTCGGCGGCGAGGACGCGAGCCCGAGCGCAGGTCACCCGCAGACGGTGGGGCTGGGTGTCGAGCAGATCCCGGATCTCGTGGAAGTCCCCTTCGGCCACGAGCCGCCCCTTGCCCACCACGACCACGTGAGATCCGAACCGTTCGACCTCGTCGAGTACGTGGCTCGACACGAGCACGGTACGCCCGGCGTCGCCGAGCCGGCGGAACAGCTCGATCATGTGCTGACGCTGGCGAGGATCGAGCCCGTTGAGCGGCTCGTCGAGCACCAGGACCATCGGATCGTGAACCAACGCCTGGGCGACCTTCACCCGCTGACGCATGCCTTTGGAGAAGGTGCCGACGGCGCGGCCGAGGTCGGGATCCAGTTCGACGGTGTTGAGGGCCCGGCGGGCCTGGGTGTCGGGGTCGGCAAGCCCGCTCAACGTTGCCGCCAACGTAACGGTCTCCAAGGCCGATTGGCGTTCGAAGACGCCGTCCTGCTGGGGCACCAACCCGATGTGGCCCCGAGCCGTGTCGTCGAAGCGGGGATCGCCACCGGCGACCCAGACGGATCCCGTCGTCGGTCTGGCCAGGCCGCAGATCAGTCGAAGGAGCGTGGACTTGCCCGCTCCGTTCGGCCCGAGGATGGCGGTGATCCCGGGACGGACGACCAGATCGATGTCGGACACCGCGACCAGCGGACCGAACGATTTCGAGACCTCACGCAACACCACGGACGCATCGGCCGGTATGGCCCGGGAGTCGATCGGTGTGCCGGCACCGCTCCGGGTCAGCGTCATCGCCGGACCACCAGAGAGCGGTAGCTGTACCAGATCCACCCGGCCGACAAAGCCAGCCAGCCGAAGAACGCCAGCCACAACGTCCACGTCGGGTTCTCGTCCAAGGGCCAACCGCCACGCTCAACGTGAATCCGATGCACGATGGCCCTGGGGAGGAACATCACGTTGGCCAGACGCAGGGCCGCGGGCATGCCACCGTCGTTCACCAGGATGTCGGTGACGATGGCGGAGCCGGGAATGACCGAGAGGATGGCGGCGGTGGCCACCACCCGACGGTCGGTCGATGCGCTGACGGCCAGGCCGACGGCACCGTAGATCGCTCCGACCACGGCGGAGGAGGCAACGATCCGGAGCAGCACCGTGATCCACTGGCCGAACCCGTCCGGCCCCTCGTTCTGCAGGGTCAGGGCGATCAACGTGAGCAGCGGCGGGCCGAGCGTGACGACGAGCAGGAGGAGCATCACCGACAACGCCTTGCCTCCGAGGTAGCGCGGACGATCGAGAGGCGAGGCGAGATACACGCCGAGCATGCCGGTCCGCCGATCGTTGCACAGCAGCTCCGGACAGACGAGTCCCGCGAAGAGGTAGAGGGCGGCCACCACCAGGGCGTAGTACTCGGCGTAGGTGGGGAGGAAGTCCTCGGTACCGACGGGAATTAAGGCGGCCAGCGCGATGAGCCCGATGGCGGGCACGAACGCCATGAAGATGATCGGCAGCGGCACCAGCTTGTAGCGGGCCGAGCGCCCGATGCCGAGCGCCTGACGAAGGCTGTGTTTGACCAACGACCTGACGGCGCCCGCGACACCGGTTCGATCCCCGTGATAGCGGCGAAATCCCTGGTCGTAGATCCGTGCCTGGTCCCGTGGTTCGGCGGGCGCCGCCGGCTCGTCGCTCATCGGAGATGCTCCAGGAAGACGTCCTCCAGGCTGAGGCGCCGCCGCCCGAGCCGGATGATGCCGAGATCGTGTTCCAGGCAGCCGTCGCGAAGCCGATCGAGTGCGGAGTCCGTCGCATCGCTCGGCTCCTCGTCGACCGACAGGATCAGCCGACGACCATCGGCCCGAACCGACAGGCCGGCCACGCGGAGCATGGCGACGAGGCCGGCCATCTGATCGGCGTCGGCGTCGATTTCCGCGGTCACGGTCTCCGCAGCCGTGCCCCGTAGCTCGGCGACCGTTCCCTCGGCCATGGTCCGCCCCTCGCCGATGATCACAACCCGGTCACAGACCCGCTCGACCTCGTCGATCAGATGGGATGAGAGCACGATGTTCATGCCGAAGTCGCGGTTCAACGACCCGATGAGTTCGAGCATGACCTCCCGCTGGGTGGGATCGAGGCCATCGGTGGGTTCGTCGAGCAGCACGAACTCGGGGTCATGGGCGATCGCCTGGGCCAGCTTCACCCGCTGGCGCTGACCGGTGCTCATCGTGCCCATCGGCCGGAACCGCTCCTCGCCCAGCTCGACCAGCCACAACGCGTCGCTGGAGCGGGTCTTGGCCTCCTCGGGAGGGATACCGTGGAGTTCGGCCACGTGCCGAACGAAGTCGGCGGCCCGAAGATCCGGCGGCAGCGTATGGTGCTCGGGGGCGTAGCCGATTCGGGCCCTGACCGCCGGCCCCGCCCGCCACGGGTCGCGACCGAGCACCTCGAGACGGCCACCGTTCGGTTGGTGGAGTCCGAGGATGAGCCCGAGCACCGTGGTCTTTCCCGCTCCATTGGCTCCCAAGAGTCCGGTGACACCGTCGGTGATCCTGAAACTCACATCGTCGAGAACCGGTACCGATCCGTAGCGCTTCACCAGTGAATCGGCGAGAACGAGGACGTCGTCGACCCGGTCCTGATCACCATTGGTCTGCGGCCGCTCGTCGCTGGGTGTGGAGTCGGGCATTGCCCCTCAGTATCGCCCAATCCGTCCTGGTTCGGACCGCAGCGGCGGCCGATCCTCGGCGAATCCGATTCCACCATGGGTTCCCACCCGCCGGGTATGGTTTCATCGTGACGCGTTCTTCACCGCCGCCTCAGCGGTCACGGTCACCGGACTGGTCGTGGTCGACACCGGCCCGACGTGGTCGCCGTTCGGTGAACTGGTGATCCTCGTGCTCATCCAAGTCGGCGGTCTCGGGATCATGACCCTGGCCGGATTCCTTGGAATCGTGTTCACTCGACGGCGGTCTCGAACGGTACATGGGCGACTGGTACCTGAACCTGGTCGTGGTCGCCGCCTTCATTGTCGGTGGTATCGGTTTTCCCGTCGTCTTCGAGTTGCGGCGGGCCTGGCGCCGGCCGCGGGAGTGGTCGTTGCACACCAAGGTCACGCTGGCCACCACGGCCCTGCTGCTGTTCGGCGGGACGTTGATGGTCGCCGCCGTCGAATGGAACAACGCCGCCACAATCGGTGGCGCCCTGGTCGGCGACAAGGTCATGACCTCGTTCTTCCAGTCGGCGACGAGCCGCACCGCCGGTTTCAACACCGTTCCCGTCGGCGAGCTGCGCACACCCAGTCTGTTGATCTTCCTGCCGCTCATGGTGATCGGCGCCGTCGGTACCGCCACCTTCCTGCTCACCTGGTTCGATCCCAACCTGCCCGCCGTCGACTTGCTGTTCGAGGCCGCCTCGGCGTTCGGCACGGTCGGGATGTCGACGGGATTGACGCCCGAGTTGTCGGCACCGTCACGGGTCCTGATCATCGTCTTGATGTTCGTGGGCCGGGTCGGCCCGATCACCTTTGGGACGGCCGTTCTCCTACGTCCTCAGCAGCAGCGTTACGGGTATGCATCCGAGGGGTTGACCGTTGGCTAGAGCACCCCGGCCCCGTCCGCCTAGGATTCGACAACGAGGAGCACCGTCATGCCCGATCTCAACAGCCTCCGGGCCTGGGCCGCAGGGGTCACCGGGAGCCGGCCGACGCTGTCGGCGAAATCCGTCCTGGTCATTGGACTCGGCCGATTCGGCACCGCCCTGGCGGAGACCCTGGACGATCTCGGAATCGAGGTCATGGCCGTCGACATCGACCAGGGGCTCGTCGACCAGTGGGCCGACAAGATCCCCCACGTGCGGGTTGCCGACGCCACCGGCAGCACGGTGCTGACACAACTGGGTGCCAGTTCGTTCGACGCCGTCGTCGTCGCCATCGGCACCGACATCGAGGCCAGCGTGTTGGCCACCTCCGCCCTGGCCGACATCGGCGTTTCCAACATCTGGGCCAAGGCGATCACATCGGAGCATGGCCGGATCCTCGAGCGGGTTGGGGCCCATCATGTGGTGTTCCCGGAAAAGGAGATGGGGGAGCGGGTGGCCCACGTCGTCACCGCACAGGTCGACGACTACTTCAAACTCGATGACGGATTCGTTCCGGCCGAGCTGAAGGCACCCGACGAGCTGGTCGGGAAACGGCTGGCCGACACCGACCTGCGGGCGAAGTATCAGGTCACCGTCGTCTGCATCAAACCCGACGGCGGCAGTTGCACCTACGCCACGGCCGACACCGTCGTCGGCGCCGGTGACCACCTGGTGATCGCCGGTTCGGTCGAAGCGGCCGACCGCTTCGTCGAGAAGACCGGACGCTGATGAGGGCGAGGCGGATCGCGGATTGCACCGCCGGTCGTCGTGCCTGAGGGCGACACCGTTCACCTGGCCCGCCAACGGGTGGCGCCGGTGCTCGAAGGTCGGACGCTCGATCGATTCTGGGCCGGGAAGTTACGGGGTCATCGGCCCCGGGTCGGCCAGCACATCGAAGCCGTCCGGGTCCACGGCAAACACCTGCTGATCGATCTCGATCGGGAGTTGACCCTGCAGGTCCATCTCGGCATGGCCGGATACTGGTCGGTGCCCGCCGGGGTCGGCGACGACGAGGAGACCTTCGCCCGCTTTCGCCGCAACCCCCGGTTGCGGCTCTACCTGGCCACGACGGCCGGCATCGCCCTCTGCTACTCGGCACCGACGATTCAGACGTTTCTTCGTCGCGACGACCCCGGTCACCTCACCCCGCTGTCGAATCTCGGTCCCGACCTCTGTGTGGCCGACGAAGCCGCTCCTCGGGTGGTTGACGAGGCGGTGCGACGGCTCCGTGCCCGGCTGCCGGGCTCGGATCTGATCGCGGATGCACTGCTGGACCAGGAGGTGGCGGCCGGGATCGGCAACGTCTACAAGTCCGAGGTTCTGTTTCGCCACGGCGTCTGGCCGTTCACCCCCGTTGGTCAACTCGATGACGGGGCGGTGACCGCGCTGTACACCACCGCCGCGGGGCTGCTGTGGCGCAACTCCCGGCGCCCCGGCCCCCGACGGACAACCACGGCTCTCACAGCCGGTGATGCACGGCGGGGCGACAACACCTTCGTGTACCAGCGGTTCCGGGCTCCTTGTCGCCGCTGCCAGACACCGATCGATCGATCCTACGAGGGGCGCCACGGTCGGAGTACCTATTGGTGCCCGCGGTGTCAACCCGAGCCGGTCGACCCCTCCACGGTCCGCTAGGCGGGTTCCGCCAGGAATCGGTTGGTCGGCTGGGACCCGAGCCCCCTCGCGTTTACGGGCGGAAACGGTCAAGAGTGGTCGATTTCGCCCGTTTTCGACCTGGTCCGTGGCGTTGGTGGCCGATCCACTTGCGCACGTACACTGCAGGTGCCCAACGTCGACCCTGCGAGACAGGCCGATCCCCGTTTCCGGAAGGAGCACGATGTCCGACAAGATTCCTCCCCGATTCCGCAAGACGAAGTCGGACAAGTGGGCGGTCATGGCCCCGGTCGAAGATCTGGAGAAGGCGCTGGCCGAGGGCGGGAAGATCGACGTCCAGAAACGGTCGGGTGACTGGTCGACCTTCGTCGTCGCCTCGCTGGGTAAGCCGTTCGACGTCGATGGCGTGCAGATGTGTTACGGCTACGGACCCGAAGAAGGCGACTCCGACCCGTCGAACGCCGCCACCGGCTCACAGCACGCACCGGCTCCTCGATCGACGAACAGCGGCGGGGGAGCACGGTCGGATCGGCGTCCATCTCCCTCGATCGTCGATGCGCCGCCGGCCGACCCGACCGAGCCGCCGCCGGAGTACCAGGGCGGTCCGGAAGACGAGTGGGACGGCTATTTCTAGAGCATCGCCAACGGTTGCGAGCCGGAATCCATGCGATGCCACACGTTCGCACCGACCACTCGTCTCACTTCGGCACGCCCCGTTGGCCTGAGGTCAGGCGGCGGCGAAGCCGTCGATGATGCCGTTGAGTGTGGGGCTGGGGCGCATCGCGGCGCGGGCCAGTTCCTCGTCGGGGTAGTAGTAGCCGCCGATGTCCATCGGTTGGCCCTGAACGCCGTTCAGCTCGGCGACGATCCGATCCTCGTTCTCCCGGAGCGCCTCGGCCAACGGCGTGAACCGCTCGGCGAGAGCCGGATCGGCGGTCTGGGCGGCCAGCGCTTCAGCCCAGTACAGGGCCAGGTAGAAGTGGCTGCCCCGGTTGTCGAGCTCATCGACCTTGCGGGACGGGGAGCGGCCCTCCTCGAGCACCCGGCCGGTGGCCTCGTCGAGGGTGTCGGCCAGGATCTGCGCCGCGACGTTGCCCGACTGATCGGCCAGGTGCTCGAACGACACGGCCAGCGCCAGGAACTCGCCGAGCGACTCCCAACGCAGATGGTTCTCGGCCTCGAACTGCTGGACATGCTTGGGCGCCGAGCCTCCGGCACCGGTCTCGAACAGCCCTCCACCGTTCATCAACGGCACGATGGACAGCATCTTGGCGCTGGTGCCCAACTCGAGGATGGGGAACAGGTCGGTCAGGTAGTCGCGTAGGACGTTGCCGGTGGCCGAGATCGTGTCCTCTCCCCGGGCCACCCGTTCGAGGGTGTAGTTGGTGGCGGCCACCGGGTCGAGGATCTTGATCTCGAGACCGTCGGTGTCGTGCGCAGGAAGGTAGGCCTCGACCTTGGCGATCAACTGGGCGTCGTGGGCTCGATCGGCGTCGAGCCAGAACACCACCGGCATGCCGGTGGCCCGGGCCCTGCTGACCGCCAGCTTCACCCAGTCGGCGACCGCCGAATCCTTGACGGTGCACATCCGCCAGATGTCCCCGGCCTCGACGTCGTGCGACAGCACGGTCTCGCCCGCCTGATCGACGACCCGCACGATTCCGCCGTGTGGAATCTCGAAGGTCTTGTCGTGGGAACCGTATTCCTCGGCCTTCTTGGCCATGAGACCGACGTTGGGCACGGTGCCCATCGTGGTTGGATCGAACGCCCCGTTGGCCTTGCAGAAGTCGATGGTCGCCTGATAGAGCCCGGCGTAGCTCGAGTCGGGGATGACGGCCTTGGCGTCCTGCTGCTCGCCCGCCGCGTTCCACATCTGACCCGACGTTCGGATCATCGCCGGCATCGACGCATCGATGATGATGTCGGACGGAACGTGGAGATTGGTGATGCCCTTGTCGGAGTTGACCATCGCCAGATCCGGTCCGTTGGCGTAGGCCTCGGCGATGGCGGCCTCGACCTTGGCTCTCGTGTCGGTGCCGAGGTTGTCGAGGGCGGCCACCACGTCACCCCAGCCGTCGTTCGGATTGGCGCCGGCCTCGGTCAGGGCATCGCCGAACTCCTCGAAGACATCGGCGAAGAAGGCTCGGACCCCGTGACCGAAGATGATTGGATCGGAGACCTTCATCATCGTGGCCTTCAGGTGCAGGGAGAACAGCACACCCTGCGCTTTGGCGTCGGCAACCTGCTCGGCCAGAAACGCCTCGAGAGCGCTCGCCGACATGAACGTGCCGTCGACCACCTCACCCGCCTCGACCGCGACACCGGGATGCAGGACCGTGACCTCGCCCCCGTCCTCACCGCCGGCCACGAGCTCGACTCGCAGCACGTCGTCGGCGGCCATGGTGATCGACTTCTCGTTGGAGCGGAAATCACCCTCGCCCATGGTGGCCACATGCGTGGCCGAATCCGGCGACCAGGCCCCCATCGAATGCGGATGGCTGCGAGCGTAGTTCTTGACCGCCTTCGGAGCCCGCCGGTCGGAGTTGCCCTCGCGCAGCACCGGGTTGACGGCGCTGCCCTTCGCACTGTCGTAGGCGGCCTTGATGGCCCGCTCCTCCTCGTTCGACGGCTCATCGGGATAGTCGGGAACGGCGAAGCCCGCCGCCTGCAGTTCGGCAATGGCGGCCCGCATCTGGGGAATCGAGGCGCTGATGTTCGGCAGTTTGATGATGTTCGCCTCGGGAGTCAGCGCCAGGCGGCCCAGCTCGGCAAGGTCGTCGGACACCTGCTGATCAGCAGGCAGCCAATCGGCGACGGCGGCCAGCAGTCGCCCGGCCAACGAGATGTCTCGCGTCTCCACCTCGATCCCCGCGGCAGCGGCGTAGGCCCGGACGATCGGCAGAAGCGAGCGGGTGGCGAGTGCCGGTGCCTCGTCGGTATGGGTGTAGAGAATGGTCGGTGAACTCATGGCCGAACGTCGCGCTCCGTCTCGATGTGGAAGGGTGGGGCCGCGACACCGGGGCGGCCCTCCTCGACGTGGACCTCGGCGCTGATACGACCGCTTCGCAGCCTATCCCACCCGGTGGCCTTGTCGTCGATCCACTCCCGGCCGAAAGGGTCTGGCCGAGCGATCCACGGTGGTGTTAACTGAGCAGATGAGGACCGTTACCTGGACCGAAATGGCCGATGGCACCGAGGAGGACTACCACTACCTCGACAAGCTCTTCACCGAGCACACCCGGGGTGCCCTCGTCGACAACCTTCTCGGCATTCTTGCCACCCTGCAGGGGCCGAAACTGGGCTATCAGGTCGACCGCTACGAGCATTCGCTTCAATCGGCTTCGAGGGCCCTGCGGGCCGACGAGTCCGCCGACTGGGTGGTGGCAGCCCTGCTCCACGACATCGGCGACGTGTTCGCCCCCGAGAACCACTCCGAGGCGGCCGCCGCCATCCTCGCGCCCTATGTGAGCGACGAGGTCACCTGGGTGGTGAAACATCACGGGATCTTCCAGGGCTACTACTACTTCCACCACCTCGGCGGGAACCGCGACGCCCGGGACCGCTACGCCGACTCACCACACTACGAGGCCTGCCGCCGGTTCTGTGCCGACTACGACCAGAACTGCTTCGATCCCGACTACGACACGCTGCCGGTCGAGGCCTTCAGCGCCGCCCTCGACGAGGTGTTCGCCCGGCCGTCACGCCTGCCGACCATTGGCTGATCGTCTCACCGTCGATACCGAGACCTGCGATGTTCACCGTCGGCCCTTCCACAAACTATGGTTTGGCCCATGACCGACGGCATCAACGACGAGCAGAGCGGACAAGCGGAGCCGGGCCGGGTGGCGTTGGTGACCGGGGGCGGGAGCGGCATCGGGCGCGAGATCTGCTACGGGCTGGCCCGTGCCGGCCGCCGGGTGGCGGTCGCCGATCTGCGAGCCGACCGGGCGGAGGCGACGGCGGCCACCATCCGCGCCGCCGGAGGTGACGCCATCGCCGTGTCCATGGACGTGGCCGACTCCGATTCGGTTCTCGAGGGTGTGCATCAGGTCGTCGACGAACTCGGACCGGTGGAGATCCTCGTCAACTGTGCCGGGTGGGATGAACTGAAGCCGTTCCTCGACACCGACGAGGAGTTCTGGGACCGGATCATCGAGATCAACTACAAGGGCGCGCTCCGCACGACACACGCCTGTCTTCCGTCGATGATCGACCGGAACTGGGGGCGGATCGTGAACATCGGCTCCGACGCCGGCCGAGTCGGATCATCGCTCGAAGCGGTCTACTCGGGGGCCAAGGGCGGCATCATCGCATTCACCAAGACGATCGCCCGGGAGATGGCTCGCAACGGGATAACGGCCAACACGGTTTGCCCGGGACCAACCGACACGCCGCTGCTGGGGGAGATCACCGGCGCATCCGATGACGGGGAGAAGATCATCGGTGCCATGGCTCGGGCCGTGCCCATGAAGCGCCTCGGTCAGCCCGACGAGGTCGCCTCCGCCGTCGTCTACTTCTGTTCGGATCAGGCGGGCTTCGTGTCCGGTCAGACCCTGTCGGTGTCCGGCGGCCTGACGATGGCCTGACGAGGGCCGGCGAACCCTCGATCCGTCGTCGAACAACGGCGGGCGCTACACCCCGACACTCATCTGGAACACACATCAGGAAGGGAGACGATGATGGCTTCGGCCCACAACAGCTCCGGGAAACTGCTGCATCCGTTTGCCGAACCGGCCAAGGCGGAGAGCGAGTTCATCAACGTCGTCTCGGCCGAGGGATCCACGTTCACCGATGACACCGGCAAGACCTACATCGACGGCATGGCCAGTCTCTGGTATTGCCAGGTCGGCCACGGTCGCCGGGAGATCATCGATGCCGTCACCGCCCAGCTCAACACCCTCGACGCCTACAACATCTTCGATCCCTTCACCAACGGCCCGGCCCGGGCCATTGCCGAGCTCGTCCTCGAGAAGTCACCCTTCGACGACGGTCGGGTGTTTCTCGGCTGCTCCGGATCCGAGGCGGTCGACACCGCTCTGAAAATCGCCCGGCTCGTCCAGCAGCGGCGGGGAACAGCCGACAAGCAGCTGATCATCCGTCGGACACACGGCTATCACGGCACCAACTTCGGCGGCACGACGGCCCAGGGCATCCAGGCCAACCGGGAAGGCTGGGGTGACCTCGTTCCCCACTTTCTCGAGGTTCCCAATGACAACATCGAGGAGATGTCGAAGGTCTTCGCCGAACACGGCGACCGCATCGCCGCCGTCATCTCCGAGCCGGTCCAGGGGGCCGGCGGCGTCTGGCCACCACCCGACGGCTATCTCGAAGGCGTCCGTCGCCTCTGTGATCAACACCAGGCCCTGCTCATCGCCGACGAGGTGATCTGCGGGTTCGGTCGTACCGGTTCGTGGTTCGGCAGCCAGACCTTCGGGGTGACGCCCGACCTGATCACCTTCGCCAAGGGCGTCAGCTCCGGCTATCAGCCCTTGAGCGGCGTGATCGTCGACCAGCCCCTGGCCGACGAGCTGAGCGAGCCGGGTTTTCTGTTGCGCACCGGCTACACCTATTCCGGCCATCCGGCGGCCTGCGCCGCCGGCCTCGCCAATATCAACCTCATCGAAGCGGAGGGTCTTGTCGAACGGGCGAAACATATCGGCCACAAAACGGTCGAAGGGTTCGATGCGTTGGTGGCCGACGGCACGATCAAGGGCTATCGGGGGATCGGTGCGGTGTGGGCGGCCGACATCGGACGCGACTCCACACCGGTCAAGTTCGACATGCTCGACCGGGGAGTCATGGCCCGCGGCGTTGGCGAGGCCATCATCTGGTGTCCGCCGCTGGTGGTCACCGACGCCCAGATCGCCACCTTCATCGAGGTGCTCGAAGCCAGCCTTCACTGATCGATGCCATTCCGATGATCAGCGGTTCGACGAGCAGAGGGTCGATGACCAACGTGCCCACGGCCAGACTCACCATCGACGTCGACGCCGTCGCCGCCAACCACCGGCTTGTCGCCGGACGGGTGGGGGCGGCAACCGTTGCGGCCGTGGTCAAGGCCGACGCCTACGGTTTGGGGTTGGCCCGGATAGCCGCATCGTTGTGGCGGTCCGGGTGCCGGGAGTACTTCGTGGCCCGGCCGGCCGAAGGCGTGGCGTTGCGGGAGCTGCTGCCCGACGCCACGATCCATGTCTTCGACGGGGTGACCCCCGGTTCGGCCGGCGACTACGTGCGGCACCGCCTGGTGCCCGTCATCAACAGTCTGTCGCAACTCGAACGGTGGCGAACCGAGGCCGGGCGCCTCGACACAACGCTGCCGACCGTCATCCACGTCGACACCGGCATGCTCCGCCTTGGGCTCGACGACGACGAGTTCGCCACCTTGGCCGAACGACCCGAACTGCTCGACGGCTTGACGGTCACCGGTGTCGCCAGTCACCTGGCCGCCGCCGACGAGGCGACCAGCCGGCAGCCGGAACATCAGCTCGAACGGTTCCAGCGGGTTCGCCGGGCGCTGCCGATGGGCCGGGCGAGCCTCGCCAACTCGGCCGGGATCTTTCGCCACCCGGATTTCCACTTCGACCTGGTGCGGCCGGGGTACGCCCTCTACGGCGGCCACCCCGAGCCCGGCGCCGGTCCCAACCCGATGCGTCCGGTGGTGACCGTGGAGGCACCGGTCCTGCAGGTACGCCGCGGCCGGCCGGGGGAAGCGGTCGGCTACGGGGCCAGCCACCGCCTCGATCGACCCAGTGTGTTGGCCACGATCGGCGTCGGTTACGCCGACGGGTTTCTCCGTTCCGGCTCCGGCCGTGGCAGTGTGGCGGTCGGCGAACACCACGCTCCGATCGTCGGCAGGATCTCGATGGACCTGGTCACGATCGACATCACCGAGCTGCCGTCGGGGCTTGTCGAGGAGGGTACCTGGGTCGAGGTGATCGGGCCGCGGCGAACGATCGACGAGGTTGCGGCCGATGCCGGAACCATCGGCTATGAGATGCTGACCAGCCTTGGGGCACGCTACCGTCGTCGGTACGTCGGCTCGACGATCGACGAGGCCTGATCGCACGTCCGTTGAACGGAAAGGACAGCCACAACGTGGAGATTCGCAGTTCACCGTCTCCGTCGAGTGTCTATGAGGCAGTCGGCGGTCGTCCGTACTTCGAGCGGCTCATCGATGCGTTCTACCGGGGTGTCGAATCCGACGAACTGCTCCGGCCCATGTACCCCGAGGATCTGACGGCGTCCCGGCTCAACATGGTCGATTTCCTCGGTCAGTACTGGGGCGGCCCGACGGCCTACAGCGACCGGAAAGGCCATCCCCGGCTCCGTATGCGCCACGCCCCGTTCCCCGTCGACGACGCGGCCAGGAACGCCTGGTTGAGGCACATGAGCGCCGCGATCGAGGCGACCGACGGAGCCTCCGACGAGATCAAGACGACGATGAACGACTACTTTGCGATGGCGGCCGACCACCTCCTGAATCGCTGAGGTGATCCGGCCGGGGCCCTGCCGGTACCCCGCCCGCTCATTCGACGAACGGCATCGGCGGTCCTATTCTCGATACCCACACTCGATCGGGCCGCCGAGCCGTGAGAAACCTCCGGCCCATCGATGGATCTGGAGCGTTTTCGATGTACCCAGGCGTTCACGCCGAATCAACCCCCGACAAGCCTGCTGTGATCATGGCGGGAAGCGGCGCCCGCCTCACCTATCGCGAGCTGGAAGACGAGTCTCGGCGCCTGGCCGGACTGCTCCACGAAGGAGGTCTGCGGCCGGGCGATCACATCTCGATCTTGATGGAGAATCGGCTGGAGTACTTCGTCGCCTTCTGGGCCGGAATCCGCAGCGGATTGTATGTCACGGCGGTCAACCGCTACCTGCAACCACCCGAAGTGGCCTACATCCTCCAGGACTCTGCCTGCAAGGCCTTGATCACCTCCCGTGAGATGGGGTCGGCGGCCACCGACCTCCTGGAACTGGCGCCGGATGTCCAGCACTGGCTCCGCTACGGGGGAGGAGGGGACGGGTTCACCGATCTCGCCGCGGCGGTCGCCGCTGTTCCGGCCCAGCGCCTCGACGAGGAACCCAGGGGTGAGGCGATGCTCTACAGCTCCGGCACGACCGGACGCCCGAAGGGCATCAAACGCCGGGTCAGCGGACTTGCGATCGACGATCCGGGATCGGCGCCCAGCACCCTGCTTCTCCTGGCCGGTCTCTTCGGATTCGACGCCGAAACGGTCTACCTGTCTCCGGCCCCGCTCTATCACGCGGCCCCACTCGGTTTCACCACGGGCACACAGTGCCTGGGTGGAACCTGCGTGATCATGGAACGCTTCGACGCGGCACACGCGCTCCAACTGATCGACGAGTACTCGATCACCCACTCCCAGTGGGTACCGACCTTGTTCGGCCGGATACTCAAGGCCGACCCCGCTGTGCTGGAGGCACACGACGGGTCGAGTCACCGGGTGGCGATCCACGCCGCAGCCCCGTGCCCGGTCGAGATCAAGAAGCGGATTATCGATCTGTGGGGTCCGATCATCCACGAGTACTACGCCGGCACCGAGGTCAACGGCTTC
>JBFHME010000016.1:0-36106 GCA_041594435.1 Acidimicrobiales bacterium | reverse complement strand
GCTCCCTTCCAGACATGGTTGGCGCCCTCGGCCTCGGCCAGTGCATCGAGGTCGATCATGACCTCCCACTCGGGCTCGTCGGCCTCGTAGCCGGCCCGGTCGACCCGCCGCCACAGACCTCGCACATGCTGGGCGTCCTGCCAGAAGTTGTAGACCTGATCGGCCCGGATCACCCCGAACGCGATGCGGTCGTCGGCCTCCAGGATCTCGAGTGCCGCGGCCCGATAGCTGTCGAAGCGGGGTGATGCCTCGAACTCGCCGAGCGTCTCGGCGCTGATCGCCTCCACCCACTCGAGGGCCTTCTCCCCCTCGATCTCTTCGAGCCATTCGTAGGCGGCATCGGCTTTCTGCTCGGTCATCCGGCCACACTAACGACCACCGGCCGTTCTGCGCGCCCCGCACGCGAACCGGGTCCCACCCGGGCTGCAGATTTCGGAGGATCAGTAGCTCTTGGGCAGTCCCAGGCACTTCTGGGCCACGAAGGCCAGGACGAGATTGTTGTTGATCGGCGCAACCTGGTAGAGGCGGGTTTCCCGGAGTTTGCGTTCGATGTCGTATTCGGTGGCGAACCCGAATCCGCCGTGGGTGTTCAGCGCGGCGTTGCCCGCCTCCCACGAGGCCTCGGAGGCCAGCATCTTCGCCATGTTGGCCTCCGCCCCGCAGGATTGGCCGGTGTCGAACAGTTCGGCCGCCTTCCAGCGCATCAGGTTGGCCGCCTCCAGGTGGGCGTACGCCCTGGCCAGCGGGAAGGCGACACCCTGGTTCATCCCGATCGGGCGGCCGAAGACAACCCGCTCCCTCGCGTAGGCCGACGCCCGATCGAGGAAGAAGGTGCCGTCGCCGATGCATTCGGACGCGATGAGGATGCGTTCGGCGTTCATGCCGTCGAGGATCTGACGGAAGCCGTTGCCCTCCACGCCGACCAGCGAGTCGGCCGGTATCTCCACGTCGTCGAAGAACACCTCGGTGGAGTTGTGGTTCATCATCGTTTCGATCGGGTTGATGGTGAGCCCGGGTCGCAACTCCCCGTCGTCGCCGCGAAGATCGAACAGGAACGTCGACATGCCCTGGAGCCGGTCCTCCGACTCCTCGGGCGGAGTGGTCCGGGCCAGGAGCAGCATCATGTCGGAGTACAGCGCCCGGGACGTCCAGATCTTCTGACCGTTGATCCGCCACACGTCGACCCCATCACGTTTGGCGCGAACCGCCCGGGTACGGATGGCCGTGGTTTCCGACCCGGCGGTCGGCTCGGTCACGCCGAACGCCTGCAGCCGTTTCCGGCCATCGGCGATCTGGGGCAGGTAGCGCTGCTTCTGCTCGTCGGAACCGTGGCGCAGCAGCGTGCCCATGATGTACATCTGGGCGTGGCAGGCCGACGGGTTGCCACCGGATGCGGAGATCTCCTCGAGGATCACCGACGCCCCGCCGAGGCTCAACCCACCGCCGCCGTACTCGGTGGGGATGAGCGAGCCCAGCCAGCCCTGGTCGGTCAGCTCCTTGACGAAGGTCTCCGGGTAGCGGTCGGGTTCGAGCGAACGCCAGTACTCGTTTCCGTAGGCGTCGCAAAGCCGACGGATCTCCGTGCGGATGAGATCGTGGTCCTCGTCGGCGTAGGGAGCGGCCTGACTCGTGGAGACGGTCATCGTGGCACCAACCGTAGTCAATGACGGCCGGCCGGTGTCAGCCGGCGATCGAATCGGTGGCCGCCCCGTTTCGGCTCGTCGGGTGGACCGCCCCCGCCCGATCGGTGAAATACTTTGACCATGGTCGAGCCGCTGCCACCACCTCGCACCAAGGGGGCCGATGACCCGGGGGGCTGGGCCGGCGACGCCGACGACGCCGGTCCGGTGGTGATCCTCGCCTACGACGGCCTGGCCGCCGACGAGGCGTCGGTCCTCGTCGAGATTCTCACCACCGCCGAGCTCGACGTGACGATCGCCAGTGTCCTGGCCGAACCGGTCACCTCCTACCACGGCGAGGTGGTGGTGGCCCGCAGGGCGGCCGACATCGACCGGTGCAGCGCACTGCTCGTGCCCGGTGGACTCGGCGTGCGCAGCACGGCGGAAAACCCGGCGGTGCTGCGGGCCATCGCCGAGCTGTCGACGAAGGCACGCTGGTTGGGGGCCACGTCGACCGGATCGGTGCTGTTGGCCGCGGCCGGGATCATCGACGGGGCCAGGGTGACCACCCACTGGCTGGCCGGGGATCTGATCACCGAGCGAGGGCTCGAGTTGTCCGACGAGCCGTTGGTGGAGTGGGGTCGGCTGCTCACCGCTTCGGGTATCGTCGGCACGGCGGATCTCTCGTTCCGGCTCGTCGGGGCCCTGCTCGGACACCAGGCCGAGACTCGGGTCCGTGCCGTGTTCGTCCCTCCCCCATCCGACGCCGATCCCCGCTACCAGCGAACGTCCCGACGCTGGTGGCGACGGCTGGCATCGTTGCTCCGGGGTCGGGCCGACGGCTCAAGTCGTAAGCAGGTCGTCGACGAGGACCGGATCCTCTCGGTGATGGACCCCGACGGTCGAGCCGATGTCATCGTCCTCGACCTGTTCGACGACTGACCGCCGCCTATCCCGCGGGGTACGATCGAATCATGGCTTCGAACACGGAATCGTCGGTGGTGACCTGCCCGTCGTGTGGGACCAAGAACCGTACTCCGGTCGCGGTCAGCGGACGGCCCCGGTGTGCCAGGTGCCAGGCCGATCTCCCCTGGCTGGTCGACGCCACCGACGCAACGTTCAGCGACGCCATCCGCACGAACCGTCTCGTGCTCGTCGACCTGTGGGCGCCGTGGTGTGGACCGTGCCAGACGGTGGCCCCGATCCTGAGGAAGCTGTCGGTCGACTACAGCGACCGGCTGAAGGTGGTGAAGGTCAACGTCGACCAGAATCCGCAGACGTCGATGGACTACCGGGCCCAGAGCATTCCGATGATGGTGTTCATCCACAACGGCGAAACCCTGGAAACCGTGATAGGCGCCCACCCCGAAACGGCGATGCGCCACAAGGTCGAGCAGCACCTGGCCGCCCTCGACAAGGGTTCCTGACCGTCGGCCGTCCCGACGAGCGTTCCGAAGACCCGAAGACGGGGCACCGCCACGTACTCGACAGGCCACGTCGTCGGTGGTGAACTGGAGGGCCATGAGCCCACGGAGTTTCGACTGGACGGCCCACCACGCCATGGTTCGCCCCACCAAGGAGGCGGTGATCGACCTCGGCACCAAACGCCGCTTCACCTGGGCCGAGGTGAACGACCGGACCTCCCGCCTGGCTGCCGCCCTGGCCTCGGAGTTCGGAATCGGCGACGGCGACCGGGTCGTCGTGGTCGCCCACAACAACTCGAATCTGTTCGAAGTTCAGTTCGCCTGCTGGAAGCTCGGCGCCATCATGGTTCCACTCAACTGGCGCCTCGCGGTACCGGAACTGGAGTTCATCGTGAACGACGCCGCACCCTCCGTCATGATCCACGACGACCCGATGGCCGACGTCGCCCAACAGGTGGACAAGACCTGCGGCATCGATCGGCTCGTCAACTGGGACGGCCCGTCGGCTGAGGAAGCGGCACGGGTGGCCGACTACGAGGATCTCATTCTGTCGACGGAGCCGATGGACGGTCCGATCCCGTGGACCCACGATCAGCCGGTCACCATCATGTACACCTCGGGCACGACGGGCCGGCCGAAGGGCGCGATCATCACCCAGGGCATGGTGCTGTGGAATACGGTCAACTGCACCCCGTTCTTCAAGCTGGGCGTCGACATGACGAATCTGGCGTTCCTCCCGTTGTTCCACACCGGCGGCCTCAACTGCTTCGCCAACCCGGCGTTCCACTACGGCGGCCGGAACATCATCATGCGGGACTTCGAACCGTCGCTGGCGCTCGAGTACATGACGAACCCCGACCACGGCGTCACCCACCTGCTCGGCGTCCCGGCCAACTTCCTGTTCATGAGCCAGGACCCGGCATTCGAGACGGCGACGTTCCCCACCGTGGAAATCTGCGGGATCGGCGGTTCGCCCACCCCCGAACCGCTGATCAAGACCTGGACGGCCAAGGGTCTTCCACTTCAGCAGGCGTTCGGGATGACGGAGACGTCACCGATGGTGCTCTCGCTCACCCCGGAGTCGGCCGTGACCAGGATCGGCGCCGCCGGTCAACCGGGCCTGCACACCGAGGTTCGCCTCGTCGACGAGAACGGTGAGGACATTCACGAATCGGGCGTCACCGGTGAGCTGTGGGTGCGAGGTCCCAACGTCACGCCCGGCTACTGGAACCGGCCCGACGCCACCGCCGAGGCCATCACCGACGGGTGGCTGCACACCGGTGACGCCGCCCGGCGGGACGACGACGGGTACTACTACATCATCGACCGCTGGAAGGACATGTACATCTCGGGAGGTGAGAACGTCTACCCGGCGGAGGTGGAGTCGGTGCTCTACCAGCTTCCCGAGATCGCCGAGGTGTCGGTGATCGGTGTTCCCGACGAGACGTGGGTCGAGGTCGGTCGGGCCTGCGTGGTGCTGAAGGAGGGCAGGGAGCTGACCGAGCAGGCGATCATCGCCCATTGCCGGGCCAATCTTGCCCGGTTCAAGGTTCCGCAGTCGGTGGTCTTCCTCGACGAGATCCCGCGCAACGCCACCGGGAAGGTGCTGAAACGGGAGCTGCGGCGACTTCACGGCGGCGGGTGACCGTCGCCGGTCGCTGGTTCTAGGCTGGGCCGGTGGAGGCGTCCAATCCCGACAAGGTGATGTTCCCCGGTCCGGGCTACACGAAGGCCGATGTCGTCGGGTACTACGGCGCGATGGCCGAACGGATGCTCCCGATGTTGCTCGACCGTCCGTTGACCCTGCACCGCTTTCCCAACGGGATCGGGTCGAAGGGCTTCATGCAGAAGAACGTGGCCAAACACTTTCCCGAGTCGATCAGGCGGTTCGAGGTCCCCAAGCAGGAGGGTGGCATCACCGTCTACCCGGTGGTCACCCGAGCCGAGCACATTCCGTGGCTGGCCAACCAGGGCACCATCACCTTCCACATCTGGACCTCGAGGATTCCGGATCGGCCACCCGACTGGATGGTCCTCGATCTCGATCCGTCGGCCGACTCGGGGGCCGCCGATGTGCACGAGGTCGCGGTGCTCGTACGCAAGGTCCTGGACGAGTTCGAGCTGTCCTCCCACCCGGTGGTCACCGGCTCGAAGGGCTTCCATCTCTGGGTCCGGCTCGAGGACGATCACGATGATCCGATGGCCGCGGGCGACGTCGCCTTGGCCAACAGGGCGTTGGCCGGGCTGGTCGCGCTCCGCCGGCCCGATATCGCCACCACCGAGTTCCTGAAGAAGAACCGCAGGGGACGGGTGTTCGTCGACTGGCTACGGGCCAACCGGGGAGCAACCGTGGTGGCGCCGTTCTCGCTACGGGCCAGGGCCACCGCCTCGGTTGCGGTTCCCGTCGACTGGGACGAGGTGCCCGACATTGCGCCCGATCGGTGGACGTTGGCCGACCTCGACGACATCGGAACCCGCCCGAACCTGCCCGACCGGGCCGAACCGCAACGGCTCCCCGTCGCCGACATCGTGGCGGCGGCCCGGGAGGCGGGCGTTGATCTCGACACGCCGTTCGACCGCTTCGGCCGCAAGCGCTGATTCCCACCGCTTCCGTGCGCTGGCCGCCCCGGCACCGGGGCCTGCGGCGCACAGATCGGCTGGAGGGGCTAGAACGAGGCGGCGAGGGCGGCCACCGACTGGTCGGCACCGCTCTCGATGGGGTCACCGTGTCCGACGAGGAGCGTGTTGAACGTGAGGGCGGCGATGGTGCGGATGCTGTCGCGGGCGACATCGGCGTCGGCCGTGAACTGCGCCGGCGGCTCCGCGGCCTGGCCCGCCGCGATCGTGAGTGCGTCGCCGGCGATGAGCAGACCGGTGCCGTGATCGATCGCCGACATCGATCCGGGCGTGTGACCCGGTGTGGCCAGTATCTCCATCCCGAAGATGTCCTCACCGCCGACCAGGCCGGTGATGTCACCGTCGATCCCACCGAGATCGGCTTCGCCGGCGAACGCCGTGGCGTTGACGGCCATGGCGAGCACGTCACCGATCGACCCGATGTGGTCGCCGTGGTTGTGGGTGAGGATCACGTTCTCGACGTCGTTGTAGGTGAGACCCAGGTCGGACAACGACTGGCCGATCGTCTCGGCGCTCCCGGGGGTGCCGGTGTCGATGATGGCCGCTCGATTGCCCCGGGCCACGACGTACGCCGAGACGAAGCCGAGGTTGGCTCTGGACCAGCGCAGCTCACCGGTGGCGGAGTCGGAAGCGGACTCCGGGGCCGTCGCGTCGGCTGACGCGCCGGCGTCGGTGGTCGACGTCGTGTCATCGCCGACTTCGGGGGACGTGGACGCCACCGCCCCGGCATCGTCGCCCGAGTCGCCGTTGGAACATGCGGCGACGGCGATCGGGGTGAGCACGGCCAGGGCCAGTGCGCCACCGCCGAGATCGCCGAGGAAGGCTCGTCGGCTGCGAAGTCGGGGAAGCGGACGGATCAGGACCCTTCTGCGGCCGGACGGTTCATGATGGTGGGCGTGGTGATGATGGTGATGGCCGGACATGGCGCAACGCTACCGCAGGCCGGATAAAGCCGGTGGCAAACCGCACGTGCGTGATCGGCTACTCAGGTGATCAGCACCGGGGTGCCCAGTGGAACGCTGACCGCGAGCTGCTCGATGATCGAGTTCTCCATGCGGATGCAGCCGTGACTCACATCGGTGCCGAGCGATGACGGGTCGTTGGTGCCGTGCAACCCGATGATCGCCGTATCGGCTCCCCCGAACGACTCGAGCACCTCGCTGAACCCCGACAACCCGAACGCGTACGGACCGTAGGGGCCGTTCGGATTCGACGGAGCGAGCAGCTCGAGAAGGTAGAAGTCGCCGACCGGCGTCGGCGTGTCGCCGTTGCCGATGGCCACCTCGGTTTCGAGCCACAACGAGTTCCGGTTGAAAACCCGGAGTGAATACGAGGCCCGATCGATTTCGATCCGGAACGGGTTGTTGGTCAGTGCAACATCGGCCCGGCGGACCCATCCGGTGGTTCCGTTCGGCTGTACGGGCAGGTGAACCTGGATCCATTCGGCATCGTGGATTCCACCGTCGACCGCCCGGAACACCAGCGGCGAGCCCACGGCCGTCGGATTCGAGAACTCCTCGACGACGGCCGCCCCCTCGTCGGGTGCGACATGGGCCGTCACGAGCGGAGAGGTTGCCGACGCCACCACCGTGAACGCCGGCGGGTCCACCGTGTCCGATCCCGATTCGGAGTCGGCCGTGTCGGCGGCCCCGTCCCCCGACCCGTCATCGGCATCGGCATCGGGTTCGGCGGTGGTGGACGACACCCCAACGCTCTCGCTCGACTCCCGATCGGTGCCGGGTACCGCAACGCTGTCGACCAGTGACGGACCGGGGTCGGATGCGCAGCCGACGAGGACCAGCGCCATCAGCACGGGAACCAGCCTTCGGGTGGCGCGTGTCATCGACAAGGTGCGCGGCGCGGCGCTGGACCGGGCGGGATCAGCCGGTGTAGGTCGGCTCAGCCGAGGTTGGGGCCGTCGGCTTCGTTTCGGGCAGAGCCTCGCAGGTCACGGTGAGGCGGGAGCCGAGGCTGGTGGCGCCGTCGCCACCCAGGACGACTGCGGCCGAAATCGTGTCGCCGAGCGTGATCGTGCCGCCGCTGGTGACCGACCCTCCGGGCACGTCCTCGATGTTGGGAATCGACACCGAGGAATCGCCACTGGTCACGACCAACGTGTTGCCGTCGTGAACCGATTCCTGGTTGATGATCGTGGCCATGACGTTGCACGAGCGGCCGGCCAGTTCGGCGGCCACATCGGCCGACCCCATGGCGATGCTCGAGCCGACATCACCGGTGACGTAGACCTCCTGAATCGGAATCTCGATCACCGTCTCCGGGTCTTCAGCCAACGCCGCGGAACCGAACACCGAACAGACTGCCGCCACCGCACCGACGGCCACCAACTGACGAACGCGCATGCCACACCTCATTGTTCTCGACACTGTCATCGATCCCCCCGATTCAGCCCCCCGCACAACGTCCGAACCGCCGTTGCTTGTCGTTGCTTGTGGGTGGACCCACGGGCAGGGTAGCACTCGCCCACCGGTCGGGGACCCTTTGATCGTGACGTTTTGGAGACCATCCCCTGCGATTCGGCACATCAATGCACCAATCAGCGCCCGGTGCGGAGCGGAACCATCGACAAGCGCTATTCGCGATCAAAAACCCGGGCCGGCCCGCCATAGAATGAGTGATTGCGAACCGGGAGGAGAAGTTGGCGGAGGGACTGTTTGGCGGGCGAATAGCGTTGGGCGAGGAAATTGGTCGCGGCGCGATGGGTGTCGTCTACAAAGCCGTCCTGAACGGGTCCGACGTGGCCGTCAAAGTCCTGCACCCTCACCTCACGTCGGACCTCGCCGTGGTGGGGCGATTCGTCCGGGAGCATCAGGCGCTCAGCCGGATCGACCATCCCAACGTCGTGCGTGTGATCGAGCTTGTGGTCGATGACCCCCGGCTCGGCATCGTCATGGAGCACCTCGACCACCCGGACCTGGGTCGCGTGATCGCTTCGGGTATCGATCCACGGCGTGCCGTCCGCCTGGCGAACGGTATCGCCTCCGGTGTCGCCGCCATCCATGACGCCAAGGTGGCACACCGCGATCTCAAACCGGCGAACGTCATCGTGGCCGAGATGGCCGGCGATGACGGCGAGGTCCGGGAAATCCCGAAGATCGCCGACTTCGGCGTGTCGCGTCTGATCGGGCAGTCCGTCGTCAACGCGTCCACCACGACCTTGGGGACGCCGCTCTACATGTCACCCGAGGCGACCGGCGGCTCGACTCCGATCGGTCAGCCGGCCGACATCTACTCCCTGGGTGTCATGCTGTTCGAGATGCTCGTCGGCCATCCGCCCTATCAGGCGGAGGAGCCGATCGCCGTCGCCGTTGCCCACGTCAACAGCCCGATCCCGGTTCTGGGCGGTGTGCCCGACCAGCTGTCCGAACTGCTGCACTCGATGCTTTCCAAGGAAGCCGCCGCTCGACCCGATGCCGCCACCGTCGCCGCCGCCCTCGACCTGCTGTCCCCGATCATCCCGCCCGACCTGCAGCCCACGGTACTCAACGAGCCGAGCATCGATCTCTCGAACGCGAGTCGAACCTCCCCGCAGAGACACACGAACGACGCCCGCAACGGTGACGAAACCGTTGCGGCCTACCATCGACCGCCCGAGCATCGATCACCGGCAACCGTGCTGGTCGCCGAGTCGAATCGACGGCCGGCGTCCCCTCTCGATGACCACGTTCCCGGGCCAAACCAGCGCTCAGCCGGCCACACCGGGTCGTTCGGCTATCCGTCGGGCAACGGCAACCACGGGCGGGAGAGTCGGCCAATCCTCGGCTACGCGCCGCCCGAGCACCCGGGCACTGCGAACACGCCGGGCGGAGCCGGAACGTCGCCACCCGACCGACCCGCCCACTCCTCGTATCGACCCGTCGGAAACCGCCGGGCCCTCGCCCCCACGACGGCGTCGTCGGTGCGCCGCACGTGGCTTCCCTTCGGTCTGGCCGCACTCGCCCTGCTCCTCATCGTGCCGATCGGGTTGTTCGCCTGGAGCCGGAGCCGATCCGGCGGAGCCGACGTCGAGGCCGGTACCACCGAGGCCGCCTTCTCCTTCATGCCCCACCTGGGCGCCAACGGCCTCATCACGACCCGCCGGTGGGAACTCGGGCTCGACCGTCAGGGTCGACGGGTCATCACCGCCGAGGTCATCGTGGCCAACAGCGGCACGGAGCCGGTTGAGGCCATACATTACGAGGCCTTTCCCGAGTTCATCGACGCCGAGCACCTGGTGTCGACCTTCCGCCCCGAACCCGACCAGGTTCGAGGAGACCCCGGTGTCGCGATCTTCGAGATCGGCGAGCTCGCGCCCCGCGCCCGTTTCATACTCGTCTACGACATGTTGGCTCCCGACAACATCACGTCTGTCGAGGAGTTGCAGGCGCTGGCCGAGTCCCAGTTGGGCGTCGAGGCCGCGTTCCTCGAGTCGCTTCCCGCCCGGGCCGCACAGGAGGCGATGCAGACCGACGGTGTCCTCAGCTCCCTGAGGCTCTCGCCGAGCCGCCTGGCATTGGCCGTCGGCGAGACGGCATCGGCCGACCTGCTCGGCACGCTGACCGACGGCACGTCGGTGGATCCGGCCGCGCTGGCCTCCGCCGTCTGGGTCGTCGAAGACCCGTCCATCGCCGAGATCACGGCCGACAACTCGATCCGGGGTCTGCGGGCCGGCCGGACCACCGTGACCGTTTCCGTCGGTGAGATGGAAGCGACCCTGAGCCTGTCGGTGCTCACCCCGGAGGTCGCAGCGGATACAACGACCACGACCCGTTCGTCGACCTCGGTGCCAACGACGCCGTCGTCCACCACACCGCCGGCGACCAGCACCACCGGGCCTTCATCGTCGACCACCGCTGCGGGCTCATCGACCTCGGTGCCCACGACGGCGTCGTCCACCACAGCGACCAGCACGACCACGCCGTCGTCGACCACCACCACCCAAGAGGCGAACCTCACGATGAGCGCACTCGGGGTGGAGGTCAACAACGACGGGAGCTTCAAGATCACGTTCACCACCAACCTCTGCACGATCGCCAACTATCAGGGGGCGGGCCAGAGCTACATCACGCCCGGGTGGCCCGAGGTCACCGGGCCGTGTTGGGAGAGCCACGGGCAGAACTTCACCGCCGTCGACCCCGGCAGCTACGACATCGTCGTGCGGTCACGGTCAGCGGGCGGCCAGATCGCCCGTCGCACAACCACGGTGGTCATCCCCGAACCTTGACCCATCCCGTCGAATCGCCATTCGGCGTAGCATGGGGTATGGCCGATGCCGACACGTTTTCCGGCTTTCCCCGCGAGGGCCTCGAGTTTCTCACCGCACTTGGCGCCGGAGACAAGGCGTGGTTCGACGAGAACCGGTCGACGTACCAACGCGCCGTGGTCGCACCGACGAAGGCGTTCGTCTCGGCGCTTGGCGAACGCCTCGCCGGCGACATCGCTCCGGGCATCGTCGCCCAACCGAAGACCAACGGGTCGATCGCCCCGATCAACAACGATCTTCGCTTCTCCCCCGACCGCTCCCCCTACAAGGACCATCTGCTCATCAAGTTCTGGGACGGTGACGACAAGAAGACGGCGCCGACGCTCTGGGTGCGGATCAGCGAAGCCGACATCGGGTTCGCTTCGGGTGCACCTTTTCCGTCGGTCGAACGGTGGCGGGAACTGGTGGCCGACGAGGAGACGGGCGCCGAACTCGATGCCATCCTCACCGAGTTGGGTCGAGGTCGCAAACTCGACGTCGCCGGCCGGGACTACAAGAAGGTGCCGAAACCATTCGACCAGGACCACCCTCGAGCAGACCTCCTCCGCCACAAGCAGGGCCTGCAGGCTCGTTGGACGGAGCCGACGCCGGCGTCGGTCACCAAGGCGTCGTTCGTCGACTGGTGCCTGAAACGGCTCGGCGCCTGCGCCGATCTGCACCTCTGGTTCACGGCAAACCTGTAGACGCGGAACCAATGCTGATGACCGAACCGAGCGACATCGAGGCCGTGACGCTGGCCGGACGTCTCGAGGACGAGGCACGCTCGGTAACCGGACGCGACCTCGAACTGGTCTGCGTTTTCCTCTATGAGACGCTCGGCAACTGGTATGAGCTCAGACCGGATCCACAGCCGCCCTCGGTCGAGCCGTCGAACATCCTGGTCACGAACCGCGCCGCGTCCGGCGTTGCCGGCTCGGATCCGGTGTTGCCCTTGCTCGACCCGGGTGATGCGCTGGAGGCGGTCGCAACGACCGGCGATTCCGCCGGCGGCGACGATGGCGACCGTGACGGCAACGATGGCGACCACGACGACACGACCGACGACGACGACACCACCGACGACGACACCACCGACGACGACACCACCGACGACACCACCGACGACGACACCACCGACGACACCACCGACGACGACACCACCGACGACGACCGAGTGGACCATGATGAGCGCGACGGTGTCTTCGCCGCCAGCGAGGTACTGGCGCAGGTGGCGCTCGGCCGCTGCCGGGCCGACGACGAGAGCTGGGACGACGTCATCCAGCAGTTGGAGACCGATCAACGCCCGGCGTTGGCTTCGGCGCTGTGGGTCGGCCTCGCCAACCAGCCCGAGGCCCGCTACCGGTCGATGGGACAGTGGCGGCGATCGGTCGACGCCGCGCTTCGTTCGGATGCGGCGACCGCCACGATGTTCGACGGAGACGACGAGCGGAGTCGAACCGGGCCGCTCGTTACGGCCGCCCTTGTCCTAGTGGCGGTCGCCGCTGGAGCGTTCCTGGTTCTCCGCGATGGCGACACCACCGTCGAGGATGCCGACGCGACGACGGCCGGCACCTCGGTTGGCGCCGATGATGCCGAGAGCACCGACGGGGACCCGACCGCCAACCGGGCCGATGACGCCGTCGACGCCGCGAACCGGACCGATGACGCAGAGGACGCCAACCGGGCCGATGACGCCGACGACGCCGACGAATGCGCGCTGGTCGGATCGCTCGGGCCGATCACCATCGACCAGGTGACCGACAAGGCCATCGTGGTCGCCTGGTCGCCGAGCACCGAGGCGGTCAACATCCTGCTCGACGGCGTCTTCGTCGACACCATGCTGCCGGAGGCGTTTCGCTATGTCATCGAACACCTACCGCTGTCCGACAATCCCCTGGCCTCCGACACCGACTACACCGTCGCCGTGGAACCCCAGGCGGGTGACCCGAGCACCGCGTGCGCCACGACCCGGGCGAATCCGCTGCCGGGCGGCGAGGCCCTCATCGGTGTGACGGCTCCGACCGGACTGGAGGTCCTCGACAGATCGGCCACCTCGATCACCGTGGGGTGGGATTTGCGACCCGGCGCCGACCTGCACAACCTCTACCTCAACGGCAGCTACATCCAGTTCGGTGACGTCGGAGGCTCGTCGGCCATCGGCGACGAAACCGAGTTCACCTTCCTCGACCTCGAACCCGACACCAGTTATGAGATCAGTATTCGCCGCTTCGAGGGCCCGAATCAGAGCGGCATCGTCAGGATCAGCGCGTCGACCGACGCCGACTAGCCGAGGTCGATCGCCCGTTCAAGCGTTTCTCGTCTGGTTGCGACGGTTGGACGACGGCCGGGATCCTCCGTTGCGTCGGACTCGCGGGTTGCGCAACATGGTGAAGGGCTTGACCGGTGCCTTGGCCGCACCGGCCAGACCGCGGAGCACCGCCTCCCGTCTCAACTCCGGCGCGCGGATGAACCCCGCCTTGACGAAGGCGGCGAACGACAGCAGGGCGAGCACCGTCATCACGGCGAGCACCAGTTCCCAGCTGAACTTGCTTTCGGCGCCCGGAAGCGGACTGATGTTCATGCCGTACCAGCCGGTGATCAGGGTGAGCGGTAACAGGATGGCCGAGTAGACGGCGAGAATCGTGGTGGCGGTGGCCTGGCGATCGGCGGCGGCACCCCGATACGTGTCGAGTGCGTCGCTCAACAGGGCCCGGGCCGCGCTGAGCGACTCGACCACTTGATTGTGGACGTCGTAGGCGTCGCCGAGCATCGCCAGCGACTCCGAGCCGAGCATGTCGATCGTGCCCCGTCGGAGGTTCGCCAACACGAGCCGTTGCGGCCGCAGAACCTTGCGGACCGTGGTCTCCTCGCGTCGAAGAACCTGGATGTCGCCGAGCACATCGGGGTCGGCGTGGAGGGCGTCATCGGCGATGTCGTCGATGCGGGCCTCGAACTCGGCGATGACCTCGAGGTAGCGACGACCGATCACCTCGGCCAGCTGGGCGAAGAGCTCGTCGGCCCCGAGGCTTCCCATCTGGGCGTGTTTCTGCACCGACCGCCACAACCAGTTGATGCCGGTCACCGGCTTGGAACTGACGGTCACCAGAATGCTGGATCCGACGAAGCAGTCGACCTCGACGGTGTCGATGCGCTCACCTTCCGAGGTGAGGGCGTGGAGCACCACGAAGAGATGGTCGTTGTAGTTGTCGAACTTCGGTAGCTGCTCGATGTCGAGAATGTCCTCGACGGCAGCGGGGTCGAAGTTGAATCGTTCGCCGAGGCGATCGAGTTCGTCGGCGTCGGTCGTCATCACGTCGAGCCAGAACACGGTGCCGGCCTTCAGGAGATCCTCGCAATCCTCGACGTCGGCCGGAGTCATGGTCCTCGAACCCGACCGTTGAGCGAGAAGGCGTGCAGTCATGGATTCCATTCTTACAGCTGTCGGACCGATTCCGGGGAACGACACCGGCGCAGGCAGGGGCCGCCAACCTTTGTCGTTCGCTTGGCCGGCTCGAACTGGCGCCGACAGGGATTCCTGGCAGAATAGGAATGGTTGATCCAATCCGGGTCAACCAACGCAACCGACCCGCAGAGTGGAAGCGACAGCTATGGCAGGCGATTCCGAAGCCGAGATCATTGACGAGGACCGATACCGCCGCCTGCTCAAACGCGAGGACCACGATCTCGAGTTGGTGCCGTACCAGGTCGAGCTGCTGAAGCTGCAGCGCCACATCGAACGTACCAACGAGCGGTTCATCGTGTTGTTCGAGGGTCGTGACGCGGCCGGCAAGGGCGGCACGATCAGGCGGGTCACCCGCTACATGAACGAGAAACGCTACCGCGTGGTCGCCCTGGGCAAGCCGACCTTCGACCAGCGTTCGCAGTGGTACTTCCAGCGCTACGTGTCGCAGTTCCCGGCCGGCGGTGAGATGGTGCTGTTCGACCGGAGTTGGTACAACCGGGCGATGGTGGAGCCCGTGTTCGGTTTCTGCACGGAGGAAGAATACGAGAACTTCATGCACGGGGTGGTCGGTTTCGAGAAGGATCTCGTCCGCCAGGGCACGATCCTGCTCAAGCTGTACTTCTCGGTCACGAAGAAGGAGCAGCAGCGCCGATTCGATCGTCGTCGCGACGATCCGTTGCGCAATTGGAAGCTCAGCGAGATCGACATGCAGGCTCAGGATCTCTGGGATGACTTCACCGAGCGCAAGTACGAGATGCTCAAGCGGACCCACACCGGGATGGCGCCGTGGACGATCATCCGCTCGGAGGACAAGCAATTGGCCCGCCTCAACGCCATGAAGCTGATTCTCAACGCGGTCGACTACGCGGATCGTGATCCCAAGATCGACTTCAAGCCCGACCCCGACCTCGTCATCGACGGGGCCGACGAGGTCGACATCATGGAGGCCCACCGGGCCAAGAACGGCAAGTTCAAGCGCTGAGCGCAGCGCACGGCGCGGCCGAGGCGGCGCTCACCGCCGGCCACTCCGGAAGTGGTGGCTTGTGCGCTCGCGCCGCGTGCGGGAACGCGGCCGGAGCACGCCGGCGGTTACCGGTTGGCGTTGGCGTGCCACTGGCGGAGCAACGCGGCGGCTTCGGCGGCGTCGAACGGTCCGTGGTCAAGCCGATGCTGGCGCAACAGTTTCTGGGCCCGACCGATCACCGGGCCGGGTTCGACGTCGAGCAGTTCCATGATGTCGGCGGCGGCGAGAGGCGAGTCGTAGGGTCCGACATCAGCCGACGCCTCCAGCTCGTCGATCACCTCGACCAGGCGCAGCGCGGCGGCTCGGCGCCGGTCATCGACGCCGGCGTACGCGGCGAGATTCCGGCTGAGCGCACGCGGCGAGTCGGGACCCGTCACCGCGACCAGATGACGGGCTTCGGACGGTGACGACCGGTCGTTGTCGATCCAGTCCCGCACGCCGTCGACCAGATCCACCGTCGCCTTCTGATCCTCGTTCGAATAACGAAGTCGGCTGACCACCGCGGCGACATCCGTCGACCACAGCAGCCCGGCACGGCGAACCAGGGGCGGGCCTGGAGCGGCGGCCATCGACGCGGCCATCCATGCGTCGGCGGCCGACATCGGGGCCACCGCGTGAGTGAGGAGCTTCGTTTCGATGATGAAGTCGAGACCGGCCGACGGATCGTCGGTCTCCAGCAGTCGCTCCAGCTCATCGTTGATCCGCTCGACCGACACGATCGCCAGGCGACCGGCGAGTTCCGTGGCGGCGAGGGTGAGGTCGTCGGCCACGGCGAGGTCGAAACGAGAGATGAATCGGGCCGCTCGAAGCATACGAAGTGGGTCGTCGCCGAAGGACACCTCGGGCGAGAGTGGGGTGCGCAGCTTTCTGGCCGCCAGGTCTGCTGCACCACCGTACGGATCGTGCAGCCTTCCCTCCGGTACTTCGATGGCCATGGCGTTGATGGTGAAGTCGCGCCGCGACAGGTCCTCGTCGAGTTGATCGCCGAAGGTCACGATGGGCTTGCGGGACTCGGGGTCGTAGCGCTCGGCCCGATGGGTGGTGATCTCGAGGGCATGACCGTCGACGTGGGCACCGATCGTGCCGAACCGCTCGCCCTGGGTCCAGACGTGCTCGGCCAGCGGTGCGACCAGTCTCTTGATCGTGCGGGGCTCGGCGTCGGTGGTGAAGTCGATGTCGAACCCGGAGAGGCGCCCCAACGACAGATCCCGCACGATGCCGCCGACCAGGTACAGGCGGTGCCCGGCGGCGACGAACCGCTCCGCCACCGGATTGATCACAGGGCCAAGTGCGGCCAGTGCGTTGGAGTCGAAGCCGACCGAAGCTCCCACCGATCAGGAGCTCCCGGACTCCGCGTGTTCGTGGATCGCCCGGGCCAGCTCGACGTGTTCCGCTCCGGGACCCCCGCTGGTGGGATCCTCGGGCCGGTAGTCGAGCTCCAGCATGCGGGCGGCCACGGCGCCGGCGGTGTTGGCCAGGGCCTCGTAGTCGTAGCCGCCCTCGAGAAACAGCAGCCGTCGACCGGCAGGAACGAGATCGCAGATGGCGTCAATGAGATCGGCGTAGTCGGCCGACGTCAGTCCGAGATCGGTGAGGGGGTCGCGACGGTGGCCGTCAAACCCGGCCGAGACCAAGACCCAAGTGGGGTCGAACCGCCGGGCCACGGGCTCCACGACGGTGTTGAAGGCCAGGCGGAAGTTGTCACCGGTGGCGCCGGCCGGCATGGCGATGTTGACGGTCTTGCCCCGACCGGCTCCTTCACCGATCTCATCGGGACGGCCGGTGAACGGGTACCAGGGGAACTGGTGGAAGCTGACGAAGAGCACGTCGGGGTCGGCGTAGAAGATGTCCTGGGTGCCGTTGCCGTGGTGTGCGTCGACGTCGACGATCATCACCCGCTCGCCCTGATCGGCCAGGTGACGGGCGGCCACGGCGATGTTGTTGAACAGGCAGAATCCCATTTGCCGGTCGGCGGTGGCGTGATGCCCGGGCGGGCGGACCACCGACCATCCGGTCGCACCCTCTCCGGCCTGCAGCCGTTCGATGAGCGCAAGACCCGCCCCGGCGGCCCGGTGGGCGGCCCCGGCCGAATCGGCCGACACCATGGTGTCGGGGTCGATGGCCCCACCACCGGACTGGGCCAGCTGGTCGAGGCGATCGTAGAGGTAGCGGTCGTGCACGGCGTCGATGGCGGCCCGCTCGGCCGGAGGTGCCTCGATCCAGCCGATGGCCTCGTCGAGTCCGGCTTCGGTCAACCCCCGTTTGACGGCGGTCAGCCGATGCTGGTTCTCCGGATGTCCCGGCCCCGGGTCGTGCAGAAAGCACAGATCATGGGTTGCCACCAGGAGCCCCGTTGTTGCCATACCTTCACCGTACCGGTGACGGGGCTTGCCGTGGGTCCAGCTCGGCCAAGATCCGGCCCCGGATGGACGCCGGGGCCCGTCGAGGGGAGGTGATGTGGCCGGACGCGCAAGATCCACGAGGTTTTCCGAATTGACCCGGAAAGTCTTGAGGCGAGTGGCCATGATCATCGCTCCATGAGCGTGTCGTGGGTCTGCGCCTCCGCTTGGTGCCTCGTGGATCTTGTTAGCTGACCTTGATGGTGACACGAGCCCGACGCTCTGTAAAGGCGGATCTGTATTGACTATTCCCGGCGGCGGATCGTCCACGGAGAACTATTGAGGTCTCTAAAAGTTGGGGATACGAAACAGTTGTGGTCACTCCACACGGCAAATCTTCTCATTCGCTGCTTGTCGATGGTTGCTAGTGTCCATACGGTGAGGGATCAACAAACCCCTGATTTCCAGCGCACGCAGGAGATCCCGACGAACACCATCCCACCGCCACCGGCCGCCCATCGATCGGCAGCGACCGTCCACCCGCCACCCACCGTGCGCGCCCCGGCGGCTCCGCCAGCATCGACTCCCACGGAGGCGGCGGACGAACCATCGAGCCCCGTCGTGACCCCTACCCCGGTCGCATCTGTCCACCGACATCGCCACTCGAGGCCCGCTCAGGCCGGGTTCATGCCGCCGAATGTCGTCTTCAGTTCAGCGGCGACCGAAGCGCCGGAGCCACCGGTGTCCCGCGGCCGAAAGCGGTGGCATGGCGTCGCAGTCGTCACCGTGCTTCTCATGACAGGAGGCGTCGCCGCCAACAGCCGGCTCGGCGATACCACCCGGACGTCATCGACCGAGATCGAGTCGGCCGTTCTGCCCATGGCCGACGACGGAGCGTTCGAACTCGCGGCCGAGCCTGCGTTCCCGGGCCTCATCGGCACGCCGGCCGACTCGACGACGAGCCCCAAAACGACGGTGCCCAGCCCCAGCCCCGCCGCTCCCACCATGGCCGTCGCCACCGATGTTGAAACAACCGCCACCCTCGACTGCCATCCCGCCTACTTGGCGTGCATCCCCAACCACCGCGGCGACGCGCTCAACTGTGGCGATCTCAGTAGTTCGGTGAAACCGGTCCGTCTCCGCGACTCCAGCCGGGATCCGTACAGACTCGACAGCAACGGCGACGGCATCGGCTGCGATAGCGGCTGAGCGGCGGAGGGTGAACCGACCACTACTTCCACTTCGTGGTTCGCCTCTTCGCCTTCTCGACCGGTGGCTTCACCCGTCCGAGCCCAAACCGGGTGGAACTCCCACCACCGGGGTGACGACGGTCTGAGTTCGGATCGGGTTCGAGTACCGTGATGCCGGGGTCACGCCATGAGCCATCGCCATCTCCGAGTCGCCCCGTGGCAGGGCGATCCGCAAACCGTATTGATGGGTCCCGCCCGGGGTCGGAGCGGGCCGGAGGTGGCCGCGATTCGTCACGGCCTGGATCGGCTGCGACGCAAGGGCATCACCACGGTCGTCACCCCGGCCCTCAGCTACTACGAGGCCGAGCCGTTCTTCCAGGCCGGTTTCACCCTCCATGAGCGCCTGCACCTCCTGGCCAAGAACCTCCTGGAGCCGGAACCGGAAGCGACCCCGATCCGGTCGTCACCTCCCGGGCTCACCATCTCCACAGCCCGGATGTGGCATCGGCGACGGATGCTTGACGTCGACCAGCGGGCCTTTCAAGGATTCTGGCAGTTCGACGCCGTATCGCTCGGCGAAGCCCTCAACGCCACCCCCCAGTATTGGGCCCGTCTGGCCGAAATCGACGGCGCCACCGTCGGCTACGCCATCACCGGACGGGCAGGCGACCGAGGCTACCTGCAGCGACTGGCCGTGGTGCCGGAAGCGCAGGGCAAGGGTGTAGGGTCGACACTGGTGAACGACGCAATCGACTGGCTTCGCCACCGCCGCGCCACACTCGCCCTGGTCAACACCCAGGAGATCAACACGCGCGCCTTCGACCTGTACCAACGCCACGGTTTCGTCCGTCAATCGGAGGGGCTCATCGTGTTGCGTTGGAGTACGTGAGGCGGTCTCGTCGGCGGACGAAGCCCAACCCGGTTGCCATCACCCTCACGGCGCTACTGGTGTTCGCGCTGACTCTCGTGGGCGCGCCGTCGAACGCGGCGGCCGAGGTCCGCGGCATCCGTATCACGGGCCAATCGGCGTTCGTGGCCCCCAACGGCAGCTTCGTGATCGAGATCATTGTCGACGGTGATCCGATCGACCCGACCGCAACCGAAGAGGACAACGGACTCGAGCTGGCCGTCACGGTATTCGACCGCATGCGTTCGGAGTCGGAGGTCCAGGAGCCTCCGAGCCGCGCCGCCAGCCGCCTCGAGCCCGTGGCGCTCGCCGATCTGACCCCCAACGGGACGAACCGCTACCGGCTCGAGATTCCCGTGCGGTCATCCGAGCCAATCGACGAACTCCTGCGACTGCAACTGACCGAAGCCGGTGTCTACCCGGTGACCGTCGAACTGCGGCGTGCCGACGGGGTGGTGGCGGCGACCCGAACCAATCTCATCCGCCTACCGCCCAACGCCGCCGAAGAGACGGACCCGCTCAAGGTGGCGACCGTCCTGCCCGTCGTGCCTGCCGAGGGCATCACCGTCGCCGACGCCCAGCAACTCCTCGCGACCCACCCCGACCTACCGGTGACGGTGCTTCTCGGCAACGGGGTCGTCTCCCAACTCACCGATGACCCGACGCTCACCGCCGGTTTCGCCGAGGCGCTCGGTGACCGGCCCCTGGTCGCCACACCCGACATCGACCTCGATCCCTCCGCCCTCGCCGCCATCGGGCAGATGGAGCTGTACCACCAGGCAATGGCCAGTACCGTCGAACAGCTCACCGAACTCGGCCTGAGAACCGCCGACAACATCGCCGTGATCACCGAGCAGCTCACCCGGCCAGGGGCCGAGGCGCTCGTCGACGCCGGCATCGACGTGGTCATCGACGCCAGCTCGAGCCCGGCCCCGAACGGTTACGTGACCGTCGGCGGCAGACGGCTGCACCTGCTTCGTTATGACAGTCCGGTCAGCAGCGTGTTCGGCGACCCGTCGTCAGGAGTCAGCCAGGCCAACGAAGCGCTGGCCCGCATGACGGTCCGGGGCCAGTCGAACCGATCACCGGTGGTGATCGGCGGCCCGGCCCTCGGCGCCCGCCCGGCGCGGGGGCTCCATGTGCTGTTCCGGGCGCTGGCCCAGGCCGGTGCCCCCCAGCCGGTGTACCTGCCGGACGCCACGGCGAGCAGCTTCGAACGTCAACCGGCCGAACATCCCCGTCAGGACCTCGACCCGGTGTCGGGGCTCATCGAGGACAACCAGGCGCTGCTGGCCAGCTACGAGGCCATGTACTCCGGTGGCGGCATCGAACCCGACGACTACCTCGTCCGGCTCCAATCGGCGTTGTCGCTGGCCCGCAACCCACAGGACCGACAGCGGGCGCTCGTGTTGTTCTCCGACGAACTCGGACGGGAGCTGGAGGTGATCTCCCTGCCCGATGCCCAGGCGGTGACGATGGCGGCCCGCCAGGGTTCGATCCCCCTGATCGTCGAGAGTCGTGCCGCCGGCCCACGGCTGGTGATGTTGCATTTCCGCAGCGACAAGGTCGTCGTCGCCCAGGACTCCCAGCTACTCGTCGTCGAACCCGGCACGAGTTCGATCGACGTGGAGGTCGAGGCGCTCTCGCTCGGAGCGTCGCAGCTCGAAGTCTCGGTCTGGACGCCGGACGGAGCACGAGTGCTGGCCACCAATCAGTTCCAGGTGCGGTCGACCGCCGTTCCGGGACTCGGACTCCTCATCTCCGCCGCGGCGGTGGTGTTCCTGATCGTGTGGTGGTACGTGGACCATCGCCGCACCAGGGCCAAACGCATCGAAACGCAGGCCGCTCACATCATCGGTGGCGTGGCCGCGGGCGGACGATGATGTGGCGGACCGGCCGGCCTACGGCGTTACAAAGGCCTGACCGAAGCGATCGGTGAAGGCCATGACGTCCGGGCCCTGGCGGGTGATCGGGCCGTGGCCTGTCCCCTTCGGGTAGCCGACCGGCACCAGTGCCACCGTGGCCCACGACCCGGGGATGCCGAGCAGTGCCTTGATCTCGTCCTCCCGGTAGCAGTGCAGGGTGGTCAATGTACAACCGAGACCCTCGGCCCGACAGGCCAGCATGGTGTTCTGCACGGCGGTGTAGACCGAGGCTCCGCCGACCATCGAGATGCGGTCGAGTTTGGCGTCGGTGATGGCCATCCGAGCCGGGTCGGCAACGAACAACAGCAGCGCCGGCGCTTCGCCCATGTGGGCGGCGAGATGATCACCGGCGGCAATGGTCCGCTCCTGTGCGGCGGTGGCCCCGGCATCGAGTCCGGCGGCGGCCGACCGCTTGCGGGCGAAGTCGACGTAGCGCTCCCATTCCGGCCGGTAGATGTCGGCCACACCCTGCTTCAGCTCGGGATCGGTGACCACGAGGACACGCCACGGCTGCATGTTGCCGCCGGTCGGAGCCCAACACGCGGCCTGGAGGACCCGCCTCAGCACATCGCTCGGAATTGGATCGGGCTTCAGGCGACGCACCGCCCGCAGGGAGCTCATCAGCCCATAGAGATTCCTCGCCATGTCGTCGTCGATTGTCGGCACCGACCCAGGCTAAACCATCGCCCTCTTGCCGTCCGGGCCGGAACCGGTCGGATCAGTTGACGACGGTGTGGTCTCGGGCCGGGGCGACGACGGAAACCGGGCGGGTGGCGTCCAGCTCCTCGAAGGTGATCGGGCCGAGATCGCCGTTCGACTCCGGCTCGACCGGCGGCCGGGCACGAACGAGCAGCGTGGCACCGAGGACCGACGCGAGGATCGAGGCGGTGAGCACCGCGATCTTCGAGTGATCGACCGCGGTTGCGTTGCCCTCGAACGCAAGGTCGGTGATGAACAGCGACACGGTGAACCCGATGCCGGCGAGGAACCCGACCCCGATGACGTGGCTCCACCCGGTTCTACTCGGAAGAGCGGCGAGACCGGACCGGACCGCGAGCCAGGCCGCCGCTCCGATACCGATCGGCTTGCCGATCGTCAGTCCAAGGAGGACGGCGAGGCCGGTCGACGACGACAGCCCGGCCCACAGCGCAGACGGTGAGACCACCACACCGGTGTTGGCCAGAGCGAAGACCGGCACGATGAACAGGGCCGTGACCGGATGGAGTCCGTGGATCAGTCGATCGACGACGGAGCGCGATTCCCGGGTGTCGAACACGATCGACTTCAGTTCGTCGATCGTCGTGTGTGCCCCGGCCACGACCTCGGTCTGTTCCGGTCGTCGCGGCTTGGCCGGGGCCAGCAGACCGCAGATCACACCGGCGAGCGTGGCGTGAACACCCGACTCGAAGACGGCGAGCCAGAGTCCGAACCCGACGAGCACGTAGATCGGCATCCACCACACGCCGAGTACTCGGAGCATGACCATCGCCGCCAGAAGACCGAAGGCCACGGTCAGCGCCGTTGCGTTCAGCGAGGTCGTGTAGAACACGGCGATGACCAGAATGGCGCCGAGGTCGTCCACGATGGCCAGCGTCAGCAGGAACACCTTCAGCCGGCTTGGCACCCGATTCCCGAGAAGGGTGAGGATGCCGACGGCAAAGGCGATGTCGGTCGCCATCGGAATGCCCCAGCCGCTCCTCGTCTCCGCGCCGCTCAGCGCCACGTAGACGAGAGCGGGAACGACCATCCCGCCGAGTGCGGCGATCGCGGGCAGCGCGGCTTTGCGGGGCTCCCTCAGATCGCCGACGACCAGCTCCCGTTTGATCTCCAAACCGGCCACGAAGAAGAAGATGGTCATGAGACCGTCGTTGACCCAGTGGATCAGTGACTCGTCGAGGTGGATGGGACCCACGGTCACTTCGAGGTGGTGGTGCCAGAAGTGGTCGACGCTCTCAGCCGCCCCGGTGTTGGCGAGAACGAGGGCGGTCACCGCCCCGGCGATCAGCGCAAGGCCGGAGAGGTTCTCCAGGTGGATGATCCGCTCGATCGGGAGCCGAAGACGATCGATCGGCTTCTCGATCTGCGGTGTCGATTTGTGACTCACGCCATGATGCATCGGCACGGTCGTCGCCCGACCTGAGCATCTGATCGCCTAGTCGATCGAAGCGATCGTGACCCGGTCCCGACCCCGATCCTTCGATGCGTAGAGGGCCGAGTCGGCCGCGTCGAAGAGCATCTTGTCGACCCTCGAGCTCATGACGCCGGTACAGGCTCCGCCAATGCTGACGGTCACCATGATCGGACCGTACTCGGTCTCGATCGGGGCTTCACTGACAAGTCGGCGCAGGCGTTCAGCGGCCCCGGTCAATTCGCCCTCCACGACATCGGGCAGGATCATGGCGAACTCCTCGCCGCCGATCCGGGCGCTCAGCTCTCCCCGGCGGGTACCGGCCTGCAGGCGCCGGCCGACCTCCTGCAGGACCTCGTCGCCCGCCCGATGTCCGAAGCTGTCGTTGACCGCTTTGAAATGGTCGAGATCGACGATCAACAACCCGAGCCTGGTCGGACGGGGGTTCCTGATCCGTCCGGCGATGTGATCGGTGAGGAACGTTTCGAAGGTGCGGCGGTTTGCCAATCCCGTCAGGGCATCGGTGGCGGCGGCCGCGGCGAGCCGTTCGTTGTGCTCGGCCAGGACCTCGTTGCGTTGGCGCTCCTCGGAGAGCTGGGAAACGACGTCGAGACTCATGGTGATGAGCTTGGCCTGGGCCGACCGCAGGATGTCGTCGACCGACACCGACGACATGGCTTGTAGTTCGAACGACTGGAAGATGGCATCGAGTTCGGGTCGGACATCTTCGATCACCGGCTCCAGATCGCCGATCCCCAGACCGAGGTGCGCGGCCGCCGCCGAGCCAAGGGCGTCGTAGGCAAGGGCCTGACGGTCCTCGTCCTGGGTCAGGAGCATCACCGACGCCGCGGTCGCCACCTGGAGAATCTCGCCAAGCCGGGTCTGCTCATCGGCCGGGCCGCTGCGGGTCCGGACCGCATCGGCAAGGTCGGCCGGCAGACCCCAGTCGATCAGCAGCCGGGCCGACACCTCGTCACTCGTGTAACCAAGGAGAGCGACCTGCTCGGCGGAGTTGAGCCAGGGATCGGCGAAGTCACCGTTCTCGGCGTCAACGGCGACCCGGGCGAAGGCGAGCTTGCCGATGTTGGACAACAGTCCGGCCACGAATGCGTCATCGCCGACATCGTCGCCGAGACCGGCCGCCATCCGCCTGGCGAGAACGCCACAGGTCAGACTCTGTCGCCAGATCGCTTCGCAGTCCGTCTCAACGGAGTTCAGGCCGGAGAAAAGGCTGAAGCCAAGCGTCACCATCTTCAGCGTCCGGAGGCCGAGCAGCATTGCCGCCCGATTGAGGTTCGAGACCGGGCGACCCGAACTGTAGGCGGCACTGTTGGCCAGCCGGAGGAGACGGGCCGTGAGGCCCGGGTCGGTTGCGATCACCCGGGTGAGCTGCTCGATCGAAACGTCGTCGTCGTCGGCCAACTCGATGACCCGTACCGCTATCGGGGCGAGAGTCGGAAGATCGGTCATGACCGCCACGACCTCGTCGACGGACGGACCGTCCCGGAGCACGGAGTCGCCGTCGGTCGCCGCTTCGCTCGATATCCCAGAGGCACCCATCACACTCCCGTCGGCACCAACTGCGCCGACGAAAGGGGAATCGGACGGTCGTGGTCAGAAAACCCGCAGGTCGGTTTCGAGCCCGAGCCGGTGGCGGCCGACAACCTCCAACGTGCGGGGAGCGACCATGGCGTGCTGGGTGGCCACCAGGGTGTCGCGTAGACACCGCTGCAGCGGACTCGACCGATAGACGGCTGCGCCCCCTCCGGCTTTGTACATCGTCTCGGCCACGTCGGCCGCGGTCTGGGTGGCATGGGTGGCAGCCATCCGCAGGTCGCGCCGTTCCTCCCCTGATGGGTCCGCACCCGATTCGGCCCGCTGCCAGCTCCGCTCGACCGTCGACTCCATCAGCGACCACGCCGCCCGGAGCCGGGCCTCGGCGGCGGCAACGTCGTGCTGGGTGGCCGCCCGTTCCCGCAGACTGCGGGAACTGCCCTGAGGTCGTTTGTCCCGGGCGAGCGCAACCAACTCATCGATCGATCGACGAGCGATCCCCACTGTGGTGGCGGCCACCGCAAGGGCCAGCAGTCCATAGAACGAGAAGCCGGTGAGTGGGTTCGGGTAGGTCGCCTCGGTTGCCCCGATCTCGACCCAGCGGCCCTCGGGCACATACGCCTTGTCGACGGCATAGTCGTTGGATCCGGTTCCGGAGAGCCCTGACACCTCCCAGGTGTGGATGATCTCGACGTCGTCTCGATCGAAGAAGACGAACGGCGCCCGCAGGCCGTCGGAGGATCGGGCTGTGGGCTTGCCCTCGCCGTCGACGAGAAGGCAGCCACCGCCGATCCAGGTGCAGTGCGACGTGCCCGAGCCCCACTGCCAGCGTCCGGTGACCTCCAAGCCGCCCCCCGGGATCGGACGGGCCCGGCCCTTGGGCATGGCGAACCCGCCGGTGATGGAGCCCGGATCGCCGTAGATCAGCTTGCCCCATTCGGCGGGAAGGAACCCGGCCATCAGCGAGCTGGTGGTGGCGATGGCGACGCACCATCCGACGGCGCCGTCGGCGTAACCGTACTGCTCGATCACCCGCAGCGACTCCCACGCCGGAACCGCCGGTCCGTCCAACTCGGCCGGCACCCACTGGCGGAATGCTCCCGTCGGCCGGATGAGATCAACGAGATCGGGCGGCAGCGTGCCCCGCTCCTCGATCTCGGTGGACCGGGCGCTGATGGTCGGCGTCAGACCGACGGCCTCGGCTACGCGATCCGTCCCGGCACTCTTCATCACCGTCAGAGGGATGTTCCGAGGCGATCGCGGCGCCCCTGGGCCAGATCCTGGAGTACGTTCACCAGCTCCGAGGGTGATCCGAGCGTCATGTCGGCAGCCTCACTGACCGCGTCCGGGGTCTCGGGTCCGCTGATTCCGAAGCTGAGCGACGGTGGACCGGCGAGGGACTTCAGCTCCAGAAAGGCGCTCACGTCGACGATGTCATCGCCGGCGAACATGACCAGGTCGTGGTCTCCGATCAGCGACTTGACGGCGAGCCCCTTGTCGACGTCGACCGGTACCCGCAACTCCACGCTCATCTTTCCGGGGACGACGGCAAGACCGTGGTCCACCGCGAGCTCGTCCGCGAGCTGATGGGCGGCGTCGGCCAGCTCGGGATTGCTCCGGTAGTGGATGGTGAACGAGAACCCCTTGAGTTCGACCTCCATGCCGTTGGCCTTGGAGCGCGCTTCCACCAGGGCGGCCTCGAGCGCCGGCATGGCGGCCTCCAGGTCGGGATGTGCCGTGTAGACCCCCCGGCGTGACGTCTCCAAGCCGCTCTGCCCGATCAACACCGCGTCGAGGGACGGGGGAATGATTCGGTCGAGAAACGAGATCGGCCGTCCGGAAACGACGGCCACCTCGACGCCCACCGACACCAGCGCCTCCAGTGCCTCGATGGCTCCGGGAACAGGGCGGGCGTCTTCCGGTTTCCCCACGATCTCGCTCAGCGTTCCATCGAAATCGGAGGCGAACAGCGGCTTCGAGGCCCGGAACACGATGTCGAAGATGTCGGCACCATCGGTCATGGGTCCATGGTAGATGTCAAACCCGGCGCGCGACTGCCCGGCCGGACGGCCCGGCAGGACCACTGCTGTCGAGACTCGGTGCCGGGTGAGTAGGCTTGGAGCCGTGAACACGAACCACGTGTCGGTTGGTGCGGTGCTGGCCGGTCGCTATGAGTTGGTCGCTGCGATGGCGTCCGGCGGGATGGCTCAGGTTTGGCGCGCCCATGACAAGGTTCTGAACCGGCCGGTGGCCATCAAGATCCTCCACCCCCACCTGGCGACCGACAACGGGTTCGTGGCCCGCTTCCGTCGAGAGGCGATCGCGTCCGCCCGGCTCCAGCACAGCTCGATTGTCGCCGTCTACGACACGGTCAGCGACAACGGCATCGAAGCGATCGTCATGGAGCTGATCGAGGGTCGGACGCTACGCACGATCCTCGATCACGCCAAGGAGCTGCCCCCCAGCACCACCGTGCAGATCGGGATGCAGATCGCCGATGCGCTGAGCGTCGCTCATTCACACGGCATCGTCCATCGCGACATCAAGCCGGCCAACATCATGATCGACAACGAGATGAGGGTCGTCGTCACCGACTTCGGTATCGCCAAGGCCACGAAGGATGCCGACCTCACCAACACCGGGACCCTGCTCGGCACGGCCAAGTACCTGGCCCCCGAACAGGTGACCGGCGATCCGATCGACCCTCGATCCGACCTGTACTCGCTGGGTGTTGTGCTGTTCGAGACCCTGGTTGGTGAACCGCCGTTCGACGCCGAGACCGACGCCGCCATCGCCCTGGCCCGGATCAACGGTCCGGTCCCCCGTTGCCGGGAGCGGCGGCCCTCGGTACCGGCAGCACTCGACGCCATCATCGGCCGGGCCATGGCCCAGGATCCCGACAGCCGGTTCGAGCGGGCCATCGTCATGAAGGAAGCCTTGGCCGGCGCCGACCTGACGGCGTCGACGGTCGACGAGTCGCTGTATGGTCCCGGTCCGCGGGTGGCCGCCAACCTCACGAGCCCGGGGTACAACCCGGTCCCGCTGCAGCCACCCGCCGGGGTGCCGGCCCCGATTCCGGCGAGCGAACGGGGCCCCGGAGGCGATCCGAACCCGACGCCGCCTGCGGTCGACGGAACCGCGCTGATGACCCCGGACATGATTCGTCCGGCCGCGAACGCGCAGCCGGCCGCCCCGGCCAGGCGACGTTCGGGCCGCGCCGCACGCAAAGAGCAGAAGGCGCAGGCGAAGGTCAGGGCGGCCGGCGCCGCGCCGAGCGAAGCCGCGCCGAAGCCGCGGCGGGCGTGGTTCGGACGCACGTTCGTCGCCCTGTTGTTCGTGGCCGCGCTCGTCGTCACCGGATTGCTGGCCACCACCGGCGCGCTCGACACCGGTGGCGTCAACCTGTCGGGTCAACCGTTGGCACTGGTGAACGCCACCACCTTCGATCCACTCGGCGACAACGGGGAGGAGCGGGAGGATCGCGTCGGCCGGGCCGTCGACGGCGACGATCGCACCAGTTGGGTGACCGAGACCTACCGTCAGGACCTTCCCCAGACGAAGGACGGGGTCGGCATCGCATTCGAGTTCGACGGCCGCCAGCAGGTCGACACGATGAGCATTCTGTCGAGCACCGAGAACTGGTCGGCCGAGATCTACATCCTCGACGAGCTTCCGCCGCGGACCGGCTGGTCCGATCCGTCCCAGGTGGGAAACAAGATCGGCGAGGTCGACAACCAATCCGGGAACACCGACGTCGACCTCGAGAACGCCACCGGCCGGGGCGTCATGATCTGGATCACCGACACCGGCACCACCGTCGGCAGCGACGGCGCAAGCCGCAATCGGCTCCAGATCATCGAAGCCGTCTTCCGCTGACCGTCGCAACGGCGGAGCCGTTGTTTGCCAAGTTTGGCTCCGCCAAACTCCTAGCTTCGAGGCGTCACCTGAAGATCGATCCGGCTTCCGACGACCACCCGGCTTCGCCATCGTCGCAACCGCCCCGGTATTCTGCATTCGTGGAACATCCGCTGAGTGAAAAGCTGGCTGATCTGGAGCGCCGCAAGCAGGAGGCCCGTCAAGGCGGTTCCGAGCGGGCGGTGCAGCGTCAACACGACAAGGGCAAGATGCTGGCCCGGGAGCGGATCGACTACTTCCTCGACGACGGCTCGTTCCACGAACTCGACATGCTGGCCCGAACCCGTCATCCCGACGCCACCGAACGTCCCTACACCGACGGTGTCGTCACCGGCTGGGGCACCGTGGACGGCCGCAAGGTGTTCCTGTTCAGCCAGGACTTCACCATCATGGGCGGCTCGCTGGGCGAGGTGTTCGCCGAGAAGATTCACAAGACCATGGATCTGGCGCTGTCCACCGGAGCCCCCTTCATCGGACTCAACGACGGGGCAGGAGCCCGTATCCCCGAGGGTGTGGTCAGCCTCGACGGCTACGGCGGCATCTTCTACCGCAACGTCCAGGCGTCGGGCGTCATCCCGCAGGTCAGCGTGATCATGGGTCCCTGCGCCGGCGGTGCCGTCTACAGCCCGGCCATGACCGACTTCATCTTCATGGTCCGTGAAACCTCCCACATGTTCATCACCGGCCCCGATGTGGTGAAGGCGGTGACCGGCGAGGAGGTGACACTCGAAGAGCTGGGTGGCGCCGGCTCGCATTCGTCGCGCTCCGGTGTGGCCAACTTCGTGGCCCCCGACGAGAAAGCCGTGCTCGACGACGTCCGCCACCTCCTGTCGTTCCTGCCATCCAACAACATGGACGACCCCCCCGTCGTCGAAACGGGCGACGACCCGATGCGGCAATGCCCGGCCCTGATCGACATCATGCCCGACTCGTCGAACATGCCCTATGACATGAAGGCGGTCATCACCGAGGTGGTCGATGACGGCGAGTTCATGGAATACCACGCCAACTGGGCACGGTCGATCGTCTGCGGCTTCGCCCGCATGAACGGCCATACGGTGGGAGTCGTGGCCAACCAGCCGATGGTGCTGGCCGGGGTGCTCGACATCGAGTCGGCGTCGAAGGGTGCACGTTTCGTGCGCACCTGCGATGCGTTCAACATTCCGATTCTGACCTTCGTCGACGTTCCCGGCTTCCTTCCGGGCGTCGACCAGGAGTACGGCGGCATCATCCGCCACGGCGCCAAGTTGCTCTACGCCTACTGCGAGTCCACCGTGCCTCGCATTCAGATCATCACCCGCAAGGCCTACGGCGGCGCCTATGTCGTGATGGACTCGAAGGGGATCGGATCGGATCTGAGCCTGGCCTGGCCGTCGGCCGAACTGGCGGTCATGGGTCCCGAGGGCGCGGCGGAGATCGTGCACCGCCGTGAGATCCAGGCGGCGGCCGATCCGGAGAGCCGCCGGGCCGAGCTGATCGACGACTACAAGGAGCAGTTCGCCAACCCGTGGATTGCGGCGGAACGCGGTTACGTCGACGACGTGATCGACCCGGCCGAAACCAGGGTCAAGGTCATCGCCGGTCTGGAGATGCTGCGGACCAAGCGGGAGGAACTCCCCCAGCGCAAGCACGGCAACGTCCCGCTCTGACCCACCAATCCAACTCTTCCTGGACAATACGCGCATAGTGCGCGTCTCGTTCCGGAAGACGTGTGGGTGGGGTCAGCAGCCGCCGCCGGAGGAGGGCTTGCGGGGGATCGACGGATCGACCGTCTCGATGTGCACGTGGGGCCACGAGGGCTCGGACGTCCACTTGTCCAGCTGTGAGCGGAAGGGGAACGGGGTGGCTCTGGCCGCGATGTTGTCACCGACGCTGACCCAGTCACCGGCCGACACCGAGACGTCGGTGATGTGCAGGATCTTGACTTCGAGCTCCGGTCGACCGACCGGGTTGATCACCACGTAGCCGTCGCGGTAGCGGCAGTAGAGCACGTAGTTGCCGGCCCGGGCCACCCGCCCCTCCACCGGCGCCGAGATGGGGACCAGCGGGTGGACGGCGACGTCGATGGCGCCCCGGCGGTGGGTTCCCCGATTGCGGCTCCCCATCGTGAAGGTGGGAGCGGCCGGGGAGGTCACGGGCCGCATCGGCAGCGCGCCCGGATGAACCGACTGGTGGAATCCGGCCAGCTCGATGATCGGCGCCGGAGCGGCCACCGTGAAGTCGTAGGGGCCGAAACCGGAGACGCCGCTGAGCTCGGCGAGCGGGAGGGCCTCGGTGACGTCGATCGAGCTGATACCGCGCGGCGTCGGGGCCAGGCCTTCGGGTAGTCGGCAACCGCGCCCCGGTACCCCGTCGGACGGATACGGGTGCTTGGTCCGGAACTCGTCCGACATCGACACGTACAGCACCATCTCGCCACGACTCAATTCGCCGTCGACCACCAGGTCGGTCCAATAGCGGAGTCCGGCCTGATCGCCGTTTCGACCGAGCACGTTTGTGTAGATGCGCTCGACGAAGGCTTCGTCGCTGAGACGACCGTACCGGTTCAGGAACTCCTCGCCCTCGGCGAAGGAGTCGGTGATCGACGCCAGCGACTGGCACCGTTCCTGGCGTTCGATCCAGTAGAGGGCGCCGGGCCCGTCCGGGTTACGCAGGAAGAACGCCCAGTAGAGGCGGAACACCGTGGCGTGATCGCCGGTCAGCTCGTCGAGCTCGGCGACCATGGCGAAGTCGGCCACGGTCTTGCTGTCGTTGACCACTGCACCTTCGGCGGCGGCCGGTGACGGTGCGACGGTACCGATCCCGAGCAGGCAGATGACCAGGAGACCGAGCGCGGCCTTCGTTCGGAGATGTTGTCTCAGCACCCGGTCCCATCGGCCCACCGGTCGCCCCGTTGAGGCGTCGCAATGCGGCTTGCGCCACGACCCGAATTTCGGCCGCGGATCTCGGCCCCACGAGGTAGTGTCCTGCCATGGCCGTCCGAACGCTCGGCGAGCACGAGATCGACCTGTACAAGTCGGTTCGCCTGCGAGCGTTGGCGACCGACCCCGAAGCCTTCGGTTCGAACCACGCCCGCGAGTCGGCGTTCGACGACGAGACATGGCGGTCCCGGCTGCGGGGCTTTGCCGGCCGACCGGGCGTGGTGATGGTCGACGATGTCGACGACGGTCAGGTGGCCGGAATCGTCGGCGTCGGCCGGTGGGAGCAACCCGACGAGACGATCATCTGGGGGATGTGGGTCGATCCGGCCCATCGCCGCGGCGGTGTGGCTCAACGACTCCTCGCCGCCGCTCTCGACTGGGCCCGGGACAACGGTTACCGCACGGCCATGCTCCACGTCATGGACGGCAATGATGCGGCCCACCGCCTCTACGTCGACGCGGGTTTCGCCGGCACCGAACGCAGCGACGACGGCGAGCTCGTGCTCAGACTGGACCTGCTAGGCTGAACTCGTGAAGTAGTCGTGCGTCCACGTGTTCACTGCGGAGCAGCTCAACCCGAGTTCGGCTTCGCCGAACGTCGTTGGCTGAACGGTGGAACCAGGTTCGATGGCTGACCTGAAGTCCACGGTTCGTTTCGGGTCCCGTCGGCCGGAACCCGCTCCTGGAAGGCACGTCATGGCTCAGCACCTACCCGTCACCCTGGTGGCCCGAGGATTGTCGGTCGATCGCGGCGGACACGACGTTCTCCACAACGCCACCATCACGATCACGCCCGGCGACCGAATGGCCGTCGTCGGCCCGAACGGTGTCGGCAAGTCGACGCTGTTGCTGGCGCTGGCCGGTCGGATTCCGATCCGATCGGGCACGGTGACCCGCCACCCGCCGTCGGGTCGCATCGGCCTGCTCGATCAGGTGCTGGAGCGCTCAGAAGTGGCGACAGGCCGGGCCCTGGTGGCGGCGAGAATCGGGGTGGCCGACGCCCGATTGGAGTTCGAGGCGGCCACTCGAGCGCTGGCCGAACCGGCCGACGGCGCCGGCGGGGTGTCCGACGGCACCGCCGATCGCTACGACGCCGCGCTCACGGCCTGGGAGTCTGTCGGCGGATTCGATTTCGACCACCGCCTGGAGGCAGCGTGCCTCGAACTCGGGCTCGAACATCATCACCTCGATCGAACGACGGCCACCCTCTCCGGCGGTCAACTGGCGAAACTCGGTCTGGCGTCGATCATGATCAGCCGGTTCGACATCACCCTGCTCGACGAGCCGACCAACAACCTCGACCGGCATGGGTTGGCCGTGCTCGAACGGTGGGTGAACCGCCACGACGGGGCGATCCTGATGGTGTCGCATGACCGCACGTTCCTGGAGCACACCATCACCTCGGTCGCCCGCATCGAGGCCAACGGCTTCGATCCGGCGAGCGGCAACGTCGAGGTGTTCACCGGCGGCTGGCGCGACTACGAGGATCAGGTTGCGCTGGCCCGCCGTCGAGCCGAGGAGCGGTTCGAGCGTTACACCACCGAGCGGGACCGCCTCTCGTCACTGGCTCAGCAGAAGCGGGAGTGGGCCGACCGGGGAACCAGCCGTGCGAAGAAGCGGCCGGCCGACAACGACCGCAACCGGCGGATGGCGGAGTTGGACTCGGCGGAACGCCAGATCGGTGCGGCCAAGGCGGTGTCGAAGCGGCTGGAGAGGCTCGAGGTCGTCGACAAACCGTGGCAGCCGTGGCAACTCCGGTTCACGATCGCCGAGGCCGAGCGTGGTTCGTCGGACGTGATCGTGGCCCGGGATCTGGTGATCGAGCGGGGAGCGTTCCGGCTCGGCCCGGTCACCTTGACGATCAACTTTGGTGAGCGGGTGCTGATCGACGGGGCGAACGGCTCGGGGAAGACCACGCTCGTCGATGGACTGCTCGGGCGGCTCGAAGCGGTCGACGGCTCCGCAGCGCTCGGCCGGTCGGTCATCACCGGGACGGTCGGTCAGTTCCGTCAGGCCTTCATGACCGACGCTTCGCTGCCGACCGTGTTCGGCCGCCACACCGAAGTCGACCCGACCGAATCCCGCTCCCTGCTCGCCAAGTTCGGCCTCGACGCCGGCGCCGTCGCACGGTCGGCCGACACCCTCTCCCCCGGCCAGCAGACCCGGGCCGAGCTGGCGGTGTTCCAGGCTCGAGGGGTGAACCTGATCGTGCTCGACGAGCCGACCAACCACCTCGACATGGAAGCCATCGAACAGCTCGAACAGGCGCTGGCCGACTTCGACGGCACCCTGCTCGTTGTCACCCATGATCAACGGTTTCGGGAGGCGCTGCGCATCGATCGGGTCATCTCGGTGGCCGATGGCACGGTCACGGAGGGAACGGTCACCAACGGCACCATCATCGACGGCACGGTGGCCAACGGCACGATCACCGACCGCAACGTCACGCCTGGAGTGGATTGAAGCGGGGCTGCGACCGTATAGTTTGCCCTGCATCCCATGGACATTCGACCGATCCCCACCGACGAGGAAGCCGCAGCGATCGCCGCGGCGCTGCTGCTGGCGTGGCCCCAGCCGGGCGCGTCGCCCGAGCCGCCGTCAACGTCGACCCGGTGGCGGTTCAGCGGTCGGTGGTGGCATCACAATCCCCGCCGTCGTCGCCGACCCTGAGCATGCGTGGCCGCAAGCCACGCCCCGATCACAATCCTCGACGATCGGCCACCGGGTGACGCCGGCGGTGCGGAAATGCCGAGTCCAGGACGGCCGGAATTGGCCCCAGTCACCAGGACGGGCCGCTCGTCGGCGTGCGATTCGCCGGCCGCGCTCACTGGAACAGGTCCAGTTGTCGATCAGGACGAACCGGGTCGGGCAGCGGGTCGACAGTGTGCCGGTCGGCGGCTCCTTCGAGGTACGACGCAACCTCGGCGTGGAACTCGCGGTTCAGCCACAACGAGTCGATGTTGTCGGGGGTGTGCACGAACAAGTACGGCTGCAGCCCGGCGGTGAGCCAGTCCGCCACCTTCGGCACCCACTGCTGCCAGCCGGCCCTGGTGGCTTCGGTGTCCGTCCGGCCAATCAGGCGAACCACCGGCGACGATGCCGTGGCCACCGGGCGGACCGGCACCCTCGGCTTGCGGGCGAAGGCGTCGACCTCGGCCGGGGTACGGCACGGGCCGGCGAACAGCGGGCGGCTGTCGAGCAGCACCCGATTGACCCGGTGCTCGGCGAGTGCGTCGTTGAGGTCCCGCTCGAATCGGCCGCCGGGAAAGAAGGCGTGGTGCCGGACCTCGACCGCCCACGTCCAGTCGAGTCGGGGTACGGATCCGATGAACGCGGTCAATGCCGGGAGGTCGTCAGGACCGAAGGTCGGTGGCAGCTGGATCATCATCGGTCCGCAGCGATCGGCCAGAGGTTCCATCGCCGTGAGGAAGTCGTTGAGTTCGTCGTCGGCCCCCCGCAGACGGCGATCGTGGGTGATCGACCGGGGCAACTTGAAGCAGAAACGGAACGCCGGCGGTGCCTGCTCCGACCACGCCGCCACCGTCGTTGCGGCCGGAACCGCGTAGAACGTGGTGTTCCCCTCGACGGCGTTGCACCAGGTCGCATACGCGGCCAGGGCATCCCTGCCGTCTGCCGGCAGGAAACGACCGGTCCAATCAGGCAACGACCACATCGGCGCCCCGACCCGCAGGATCACCGACGGCTCCCGAGTGTGGCGATCAGTCGAGCGAGAACGGCGGGTAGCGATCGGTGATCAAGAGGCTCACGTAGGCCTGGACCCGAAGCGCCCAGCGTCCGACACCTACGACGTAGTCGAAGAG
>JBFHME010000015.1:0-39307 GCA_041594435.1 Acidimicrobiales bacterium | reverse complement strand
GCGACCTGGTCGATCATCGCCATCGACGCCGAGACCGGCGAGGTCGGTGCGGCGATGGCGGCCTGCAGCCCGGTGTCGGCGCTCGGCGAGCCCGATGAGGTGCCGGCCACGATCGTTCTGGTCCCGGGCCGGGGTGCCGCGGTGGCGCAGGGTTCGGTCGATCCCGGGGATCTCGAACAGTTGCGATCGGCGTTGACCGATCCGACCGTGGACTCCGCCGAGGCCGTGATCACCGCCGTGGTGACCGACAACGATCCCGATCTGCAGTCGGTGCGGCAGTACGCCGTGGTCGTCGAAGGATCGGTGGCGTCGGTGGACGGACCGGAAACCCAACCCGAATCCCTGGCCGTCGTCGAGCCTGACGCGGCAGCGCAGGGGGTCGCCTCCGCGTCGGACGCGGTCGTCACCGATTCACTGACCGCCTACACGGACGCGCGCAGCCGGGGGGCGTCGTTGATCGATGCGCTCGTCGCCGGCCTGGAGGCCGGGTCGGTCGCCGGCGGTGATGATCGGTGCGATGGTCAAACCGCACTGTTCGCCCACGTATCGACCGCCGGGCCCGGCGAGGACGGTATCACACCGGATCGGCTGCTGACCGTGACCGTCGACGAGGGTGACGGCCAGAACCCGGTGGCGTTGCTGGTCGAGGCCCACCGCGAGGGGCGCACGGGATGGGTCGACGCCGGACTCCGCCCGCCGACGACGATACCCCGGTGGGTGGTTGTCGTCGCCGGAGGCCTGATGGCGGTGGCTTCGATCCTGGTGATCCGCCGAGGCATGGGCTACCAACGCGGTGGAGCCGGATGAGGCCGACTCGTCGCAACTTCCCGGCTCCGATATCCTGGTTCGTGGTACCGACATACAGGGCGAGGGTGTGAGATCACCATGGCGACCAGTCCAATCGATCTCGGCCTGCGAGGTCTTCGTGATATCGAGGTAATTGGATCCGGCGGCTCCGCCGTGGTCTACAAGGCTGTACGGGAAGTGCCCGGCCGATTCGCCATGGTCGAGACCGTTGCGATCAAGGTGCTGCGGTCGTCCTGGGATTCGGAGGCCCGACGGCGGTTCGAACGCGAGCAGCGGATCATGGACCGCCTGTCGGACACCGCCGGCTTCGTGCCGATCCTCGAGACCGGGGAGACCGATGACGGATCGCCGTACATCATCATGCCGTTCTATGAGGGCGGCTCGCTGCAGGAGTGGGTGTCACGGTCGGGACCCATCGAGTGGCCTCGGGCCGTGCGGCTGGTCGAGGAAGTGGCCAGAACGCTGCAGCAGGCGCACGAGCTCGACGTTTTTCACCGTGATATCAAACCGGCGAACATCCTGCTCACCGAGACCGGCCGACCCCATGTGGCCGATTTCGGTATTTCGCTCATCGCCGAGGACGCAATCGCCAAGGCCACGTCGACCGCCGCCTTCACCCCGGCGTACAGCCCGCCGGAATCGTTCACCGACGGTCTCATGCCTGTGGCGACGACCGATGTGTACGGCCTGGCCGCCACGCTGTGGTCCATCCTGGCCGGTCATGCCCCGTTCAAGGAACCGGGGGAACAGCCGACACCGGTCACCGTGTTCGGTCGGGTCGCCATGCAGCAGGTCGGTGACCTCCGCGAGCACGTTCCGAGCCCGATCTGCGGGTTCATCGAGCGGGCGATGGCCAAATCGCCGGAGGATCGCCCGGCCATGATGAGCGAGTTCCTGACCGAGTTGGAGAAGGCCCGTGAAGACGCCTATCGGGGCGTCGAAGCCGCCCGGCTCGAGATGAAGCCGCTGGTCGATCCGGGTGACGCGCCCGCGGCGAAGGTCACGATCGGCATGCTGCTGACGCAGAAGGCTGCGGCGTCAGGCGACACGGCACCCAAGGGTGCAGCCGTGACCGATGACGTGACCCATGACGTGACCGCAGCCGTGACCGATGACGTGACCGCACCCGTGACCGCGGCCGTCGTCCACCAGAACCCACAGGCCGGCGGCTGGTTGATCAAGGTGGCAGCGGTGGCCGTCTCCACGGTTCTGGCTCTCCTGGTGGCGTGGTGGCTGCTCCGTACGGGTGCCGACCACGAGGCGACCGGCGACCCGCTGGTCATCGTGGCCGGAGACGAGTCGGGCCACCGCCACGGTTGAGCCCGGCCGTCAGGGTGCGGCGGGTTCGGTGACGTCGGCCACGCACGAGTCGTCGCCCTGAGCCACCGACGACGAGAGCTCCACCTCCGTCGCGCCGTACAGGGAACCGAGCAGTCCCTTGACCATGCCGCGGTCGACGGCGCAGATGACCGGGTGTTCAACGGCCACGTCGCCGAACGGACAGTGGCCGGACACGATTCGCAGCTCCTTGCCGTCGTGCTCGGCGTGGGCGGCGAAGCCGTGGGACGACAGTGCGTCGGCCACCACGTGGAGCGCCGAACGGAAGGACCGCTGAGATTCGCCGCTGCCTCCCATCCGGCTGGCCATCTGGCGACCGAATTCGAGCCCGACCTCCTCGGCCAGCTCGGCGGCCTCGTGCTCGGGCAGCCGGGAGAGTGCCTTGCCCAGCAGCGTGATCAGGATGTCGTCGTGCCCGACGTCGAACTCGAGTTTCAGCTCCGGAGCCGTTGCCTTGTAGACCTTGGCCGGTCGACCGGCCCCATGCGAGGATCGCTGCGACACTTCCAGGTAGTTGCCACCGGCCAGCTTTTCCAGGTGATGCCGGGCCACGTTGGAGTGCAGACCGACGGCCTGGGCCACCTCGTTGGTGGTCAGCCCGTCGGGGTGCTCGCGGACCAGGAGGTAGATGTTGCGGCGCGTCGGGTCGCCGAACGCCGAGGTGATGGCGTTCACCAGATTGGCGAACTCGGTCGGGTTGAGGGCACGTTGGGCCACACTGGATAGTCTACCTATCACACGAAGCGCCACGAAGATTGCCGGTTTCCCCTACCCGGCACGAGGAGACCATGTTTCGACAAGACCGTGTGACAATCACCGAGGATCAGGTTCGAGAGGCTCTCCGGCCGGTCGAGGACCCCGAACTCCACCGCAGCATCGTCGATCTGGGGATGGTGCGCTCGATCGAGGTGTCCGGCGACCCGGCGGCGCAGGACTCGGCGAGCCGGATCGCCGTCGGTATCGACCTGACGATCGCCGGCTGCCCGCTGCGAGCCGAAATCGACCGTCGAGTCCGCGATGCTGTCGTCGGGTTGGGCAATGTGTCCGATGTCGTGATCGACTTCGGCGTCATGACCGACGAGCAGCGGGAGGCGCTGCGTCGTCAGTTGCACGGCGACCCCGGATCGACCGCCGGCTCACAACAGGGCCACGGCCACGCAGAGGGACGGGCGATCCCCTTTGCCGACCCCGACAACCGCACCCGGGTCATCCTGGTGGCCTCGGGCAAGGGCGGGGTGGGCAAGAGCTCGGTGACCACGAACCTGTCGGTGGCCCTGGCCAACCGTGGCCGCTCCGTAGCCGTTGTCGATGCCGACGTCTGGGGCTTTTCGATTCCCCGCATGCTCGGCGTCGACCGCAACCCGGTTGTCATCGACGAGATGATCGTGCCGCCCGAATCGCACGGCGTCCGCTGCATCTCGATGGGATTCTTCGTCGAGGAGAACCAGCCGGTCATCTGGCGTGGGCCCATGCTGCACAAGGCCCTGGAGCAGTTCCTGACCGACGTGTTCTGGGACGAGCCCGACTTCCTCATCGTCGACCTGCCACCGGGCACCGGCGACATCGCCTTGTCCCTGGCGCAGTTCCTCCCTCGGGCCGAACTGCTGGTGGTCACGACCCCCCAGCCTGCTGCCCAGAAGGTGGCGCAGCGGGCGGCCTACATGGCTCACAAGGTCCACATCACGGTGTCGGGTGTCATCGAGAACATGAGCTGGTTCACCGGCGACGACGGCAAACACTACGAGCTGTTCGGCTCCGGTGGCGGTCAGGAATTGGCCGACGATCTCGAGGTGCCGCTGCTGGCCAAGGTTCCGCTTGTCCCGGAGCTGCGGGAGGGTGGCGACGACGGCCACCCCATCGCCGTGCGGACCGAGACCGAGGCCGGCCAGGTCTTCGCTGCGCTGGCCGAGCGCGTCGACGTGGAGCTGGCCCCCAAGAAGCGCTACCGGTCCGAACTGAAGATCGTCTGATCGTCCGATCGGCCCTGGTGCGGCCCGACGCCCGGCGTGGCGACAGATCCGGCGGCGGGTCGCGCCTCCCCGCCGGGTGGGCGCGCTAGGTTGTCTCCATGGATCTTCGGATTGGTATCGCTGAAAGTCCCCAGGTCGTCGAAATCGAACTCGACGACGACGTCGACCGCAGTGACCTGAAGTCACGGGTGGAGACGTCCCTCAAGGAATCCGAGGTTCTGAATCTGGTCGATCGCAGGGGTCGGGAGTGGTTGTTTCCGGCCGCGCGGATCGCGTTCGTGGAGATCGGCACTGCCGACGCCGAGCGCCGAATCGGCTTCGGAGCCTAGGTCGAGCCGGCCGGCGGCCGCTCCCTCGGGATCCCCTGGCGAGGAGAAGCTTGCCGTCCGAGCCACGCCGTCGGAGTGACGGATTGAACCGTCCTGACGTGTCACACCATCGTGATGGATCGCACCGTCCCGCCCGCCTCCGGTTCGTCACCGGCAAAGGGGGTGTCGGCAAGACGACGGTCGCCGCCGCGCTCGCGCTCCGGGCTGCAGCCGCTCGGAGTCGGGTTCTGGCCGTCGATGCGGTGAACGCCGGTGATCTGGCGTCGGTCATCGACGCGAACATCGAGTCGTCCGGGGCTCGACCGGAGGTGCTCGGGCTCACCACTCAGGACTCGCTCAACGAGTACGTCCGCCGCTACCTCAAGGTACCGATTTCTCCGGCCAGTATCGGCCCGTTGAGCCGGGTCTTCGACTTCGTCTCCACCGCCGCCCCCGGCGTCAAGGAGATCCTGACGGTGGGCAAGGTCGGCTACGAGGCCCGGTATCAGGATTGGGACGAGATCGTCGTCGACGCTCCCGCCTCGGGCCATGTGGTCGAGCTGCTGGCGGCTCCGACGTCGCTGCACGAGTTGATCTCGGCGGGCCCGCTGGTCGGACAGACCGCTTGGCTTCGTGAACTGCTGGCCGCTCCGAGCACCACCGTCACCGTCGTCGTCACTCCCGAGGAGCTGCCGGTGGCGGAGACCACGATGTTGCTCGGGCGGCTCTTCGATGAGACCGATGTCGCCGTCGACGCCCTGGTCATCAACCGGGCGCCGATGGTGGTCGACCCGGCGGGAATCGCCGAGACGGAGCAGCTGAACGACCGGTCGGTTGGACCCGGAGGATCCCGGTCCGCGCTCGGCCTCGTCGCCGCGGCCGCTGTCGACCGGGCCCGGAGCGCGGCCCCGTTCGTGGCCGAGTTGGAGGAGCTCGCCATGGCCCGAGGATTGCCGGTGATCACCGTGGTCGAGGACTTCGACGCGCCGGTCGCGGCGGTGCTGACCGCGTTGGCCGCGATGCCATGATCGACGCCGTCGATGCCCTGTTGGCCGAACGTTCGGTGGTGGCCGTGGTCGGCCGTGGCGGCGTCGGGAAGACCACGGTGGCCGCAGCACTCGGCGTGCGGGCCGCCCGGCACCACGGCCGGCGAGTTCTGGTGGTCACCGTCGATCCGGCTCGCCGTCTCGCCGATGCGCTGGGTGTCAACGGGCTTGACGGCGAAGCCGTGATCGTGCCGGTCGGCGATGCCGGTGGGCGGTTGTGGGTTCTGATGGTCGAGATGAGCGCGGCCTGGGATCAACTGGTTCGCGATTGCGCCCCCGATGCCGTCACCGCCGACGGTCTCCTCGCCAACGGGTTGTATCGTTCGCTGACCACCCAGTTCGTGGCCAGCCACGATTATGTTGCGCTCGACCACCTGCTGCTGCTCGACGACGGACGGTTCGACCTGATCATCGTCGACACCCCGCCGGGCAATCATGCCGACGATCTGTTCGCCGCCCCCGGCCGGCTCGGCCAGTTCTTCGACAGCCGACTGCTGCGCTGGTTGACCGCGGGGGTCGGGGGAGGCGTCACCCGTTTGGCCTCGCGCCCCTTCCAACTGGTGGCACGGCGACTGCTGGGCACCGATTTCCTCGATCGGATCGGCGAATTCTTCACCCTGTTCGCACGGCTACGTCCCCGTCTGGTGGAGCGGATCGACACCGTCGAACAGCTGCTGGCCTCGCCGAGCACGGCCATGATCGAGGTGCGGGCCGCCGATACCGGTCACGTCGGCGAACCGTTGACCGGCAACAACGACCTCGTGATGATCAATCGTCTCCTGCCCCTGACCGAGGTCGTCATCGACTCCTCGGACGATGGGAGCGAGCGGGTGACCCTGGATCTGCGGATCGGCGTCGATGACGTCGAGACCCTCGGCGACGAGTCGTTGAAGGCTGCCGTGATCGGCCTGATGGCGGCCACCCCCGCCGTCGAACTCCGGTTGCCTCGAGCCACCGCACTGGGTCTTCTGCCGCGTTTGAGCGGCGGTGTCAACCAACTGGAGGATCTGATCGCGTTGACCGATGAGGCGGCCGCCGAGCCGTGGCGATCCGGGGCCGATTCAGCCGATCCGGTACGCTGAGGCGCTATGGCCACTCTGAGTGATCTGGCGCGCAGACACACGAGTCTCGGCGCTGCCGGAAGGGCCCATCTCCGCCGGCTGGTCGGTTCCTGGGCGCCGCTGGCCGACCTGGGTTTCTCCGACCTCCTGGTCTGCGTCCCCGTTGCCGCCGAGGGCGGCGAGGAGGTGGTGGTGCTCGGTCAGATCCGCCCCACGACCGCCCCGACCCTGCTCGCCGAGGACTTGATCGGCTCGGTCGTCGATCGGGAGCGTCTCGACGGATTTCACGCGGCCTACGACACGGGTCGGATCGTGGAGATGGAGTCGCTGGTCGAACCGGATGGGCCTCGTGCGACGATTCTCGCCGTGCCGGTCCATCACGAGGGTCGACGTATCGCCGTGGTGCTGAGCTATCGCCGGATCCGCGACAGCTATGCCTCCAGCGAGTTGGAGCAGGCCTACTATGAGGTCTTCCGGCGCCTGGCCAGGATGATCGTCGACGGGAGCTTTCCCTTCCCCTTCGAAGGGGCCATCACCGAGGAGACCCCTCGAGTCGGTGACGGAACCATGGTGCTCGATCGGGACTCCCGGGTCGTCTACTCGTCACCGAACGCCATTTCGGCCATTCACCGAATCGGGTACAAGGGGAGGATCGTTGGTCGGAAGGTGGAGGACCTGGGATTCGACGGCGACGTGGTGGCCGGTGCGTACCGTCTGCGGGTCCCGGTCATCGACGAGATCCAGCGAAGCGAGTCGGTCACCATCCTGGCCCGCATCCTGCCTCTGTTGGAGCACGCGCACGTGACGGGTGCACTGGTGTTGGTTCGGGACGTCTCGGAGCTGAGACGTCGGGATCGTCTACTCGTGTCCATGGACACCACGATCCGTGAGATCCACCATCGGGTGAAGAACAACCTGCAGACCGTCTCGTCGCTGCTGCGGATCCAGGGGCGGCGATTGGAGTCGGTCGAAGCGAAGGAGGCCATCGAGGAGGCCGTCCGCCGGATCGCCGCCATCGCCGTGGTCCACGAGCGCCTGGCCGCCAGCGGCGGTGACCAGGTGGTGTTCCGGGAGGTGGTCCAGCCGATCGTCGAGATGGCCCGGACCACCATGGTCGGCTCCGACAGCCAGATCGGGATTCGACTTGTCGGCGAGGGAACCGCGCTGGGGGCCAGCAAGGCCAGTTCATTGGCCGTCGTGGTGACCGAACTGTTGCAGAACGCCGTCGAGCACGGGTTTCCGGCCGGTGTCGGGCCGGGGGCGATCACGGTCGAACTGGCGGCGTCGGCCACCGAGTTGGTGGTGCGGGTCTATGACAACGGTGTCGGTGTCGATGAGGACTTCGACGTCGCCGAACACGGCGGGCTTGGTCTGACGATCATCAGAACCATCATCACCGGTGAACTCGACGGTACGCTCCAGATCTTTCCGGCCCGCGGCAAAGGCGGCGGAACGGTCGCCCAGGTGACGGTTCAGACCATCGACGAGCACTAGCGGTTCGGTCCGGGCCCCCTTGCGGCGGGAGCAACGGTACGCCGATCATGATGTGGCTCGTTCGGCGGACCGATGCGGCGTTGGTGGTTGGCGGTCGGTGGTTGACCGCGCTGGTTCAGCGGCGGCGGCTGATGTATGTGCGGCGGAGGTGGCGGCGATCCTCCTCGGACGTGGCTCCCCAGACGCCGGAGTCCTGGTTGGTGGCCAGGGCGTACTCCAAACAGGGGATCCGTGCCGAACATCCGGTGCAGACCGTCTTGGCCGCGGCGATCTGTTCGACCGCTTGACCGGTGGTGCCGACCGGGAAGAACAGCTCGGGGCTGGTGTCCCGGCACGCGGCATCTACCCGCCAACCGAATTCCGGATCATGGATGTACTCGCCGTTGCCCACCCGTTGCGCTATAACCTCGAATTCGCTGAATCCGAGCACTGGTGAGCCCTCTCGAGAACCTACGACTGTCACGTTTCCTCCCTTACCGTGAGTGGTCGATGTCTTTGAGATGGTTGCTGTGATGTTGTGAAGTTTGTGCTGTGTAACTTGTCGAGGTGTACGTGTGCTGTGTACGTGAACGGACTGCGGCTGCAGCTGCCGGCGGTTTCGTACGGCGGGCGACTGGGCTTGGCGTCGTGAAATCAACACTAGACGAATAGTTAGATCTTCGTAAAGAGTTCTGTGTCAGAAATCTGACTGAAAGATGTCGATTCTTGTTGTTTTGTCATCGAAGAGCCTCATTCCACCGATTTCGAGCCGAATCGTCCCGCAGGGCGGGAAATAGTTGTGCGGTTCCGTGTGCCCGGCGACACCCCCGATCTGAGTAGGGTGGAGCGATGGTGATGGTCGTGGCACACAGGGGGGCGTCGTCCGCCTACAAGGAGAACACCCTCGAGGCCTTCGAGGCCGCCCGGAGTCACGGCGCTTCGGGTCTCGAACTCGACGTTCGGCGTTCCGCCGACGACGTCCTGGTCGTTCATCACGACGCCCATCTCGCCGACGGTCGCCTGATCTCCGAGGTGCCGGCGTCGGAGCTCCCCGATTGGCTGCCGACGCTGGCCGAGGTGCTCGACATGGCCGGTGACCTCTGGCTCAACGTCGAGATCAAGAACCTGCCCGACGAGCCGGATTACGACGCCGGTGAGACGATTTCTCTCGCCGTCGCCGGTCTGGTGACGTCCTATCTGTCGGGCCATGAGGTTCCGGGCGGCGACCTCGGTCCGTCGTTCGCCGACAAGCTGCTGGTCTCGTCGTTCAACGTCGACAGCCTGATCAAGATCCGGTCCGTCGAGCCGGCAATCCCGCTGGGTCTGCTCGTGTGGGGTCAGGTCGATCCGGCGTCGACGATCGCCCGGGTCGAAGCTCACGGATTCGACGCGGTGAACCCGCAGGATCTGATGGTCGACCAGGCGTTCGTCGATCGGGCGAAGCGGGCCGGGCTGGCCATCAACGTCTGGACCGTCGACGACCCCGAGCGTATGGTCGCACTGGCCCGGATGGGTGTCCACAGCATCATCACCAACGATCCCGCACTGGCCGTTGTCACCCTCGGTGCGGCCGGACTGCTCGATTGACCGTGGAGCGGTTCGCTGCGGCGGCTGAGCGGTTCAACGGTGTTGGTTCGGGTCCTGTCCGAACCCGGGTGGAACGATCACCGACAGCGCATCGGGCCGGTGCTCGATGCTGAGCCGATCGACCCGACCGCAACTCTCGCCGTCCATCTGAAAGGGGAACGGTCGGTGCCCGACGACGGTGAGCGCCGACAGGTCGCGCAGATGGGCGGTCGACGCCGAGTTTCCGATTCCGCCGAGGTGGTCGGAACCCGGGTCTCCACGGTCTCCTCGGCCGAAGGCCTGACCGACGGCGCCCAGCAGATGTCGGAAGAAGAGCGAGCGGAGTCCCACCACCGACAGCGGTCGGGCCAGATCGGCTTCCGGCGCGAGCTCCAGGGGGCGGCTTCCCAGGTAGGTGTAGGGATTGCAGTTCAGGGCGACGGCCAGGTGGTAGGAGCCGAGATGTTCGCCTTCGGGCCCGAGTATGTCGAACCACGGGTTGCGGCGATCGACCCGCCGAAGCCACGTGTCGACGGTCATGGCCACGAAGAGCGGGTGGCCGGCGTAGCGTTTCACCGTGCCCCGCGCCTCGACCCGCTCGACGACCGCGGCGTCGAATCCGAAGCCGACATGGAACAGGAATGCCCGTCCGTTGGCCACCCCGACGCCGGCCGACACCGCTGAACGGGCCTCGATCGCCTCGATCAGGGTTTCGGTGGCGGCAACCGGATTGTTGGGGAAGCCGAGTGCTCGGGCGAACACGTTCGTCGATCCCCCCGGCAGGGGTGCGGCGGCCGTGTCCATCCCCAGCAGGCCGTTTGCCACCTCGTTGATCGTGCCATCACCGCCGAGCCCGACGACGACGTCGGTGCCGTCGCACCCGGCCCGGTAGGCCAGCCGGATGGCGTGGCCCCGCTTGGTCGTCTCGATGACCGTCAGATCGAAGTGGTCGCTGAGGCGGCGCTGTATCAGAATGCGCGATCGTGCGGTCACCGAGGAGGCGAACGGATTGACCAACAAGGTGACGCGGATCGCCATCGAGAACAGGGTAGTCCGGCGAATCGAGCGCCCTGCTCCCACGCCGATTCGGGCGACCGGGGTCGCCGCGAGGTTTCCCGACGTCGATTACTCGAAGCCCGGTCTTTTCGGCGTACCATGCCCGTCATGAATGTCGTTGTGTGCGTTAAGCAGATCCCGGATCCGGCCGATCCGGGCGCCCTGGATCCCGAAACGAAGACCCTGAAGCGTGACGTGAAGCTGATTCTCGACGAGTCGGATTCCTACGGCGTCGAAATGGCCCTCCAGCTGGTCGATGCGGCCGGCGAGGGCGAAGTCCGCCTGGTCTCGATGGCTCCCAACAACGAGCGGTCCGGTCTGTCGACCGCGCTGGCCATGGGAGCGGCCTCGGCGGTCCTGGTGTCCGACCCCGCACTGCTCGGGTCCGACAGCCTGACCACCGCCAAGGTTCTGGCCGCGGCGATCGCCGGCTCCGAACCGGATCTGATCATCGCCGGTTCGGAGAGCTCCGACGGCTACACCGGAACCGTGCCCGAGCAGATCGCCGCCGTGCTCGGCCTGCCATCGGTGACCGCGGCCAAGTCGATCAGTGTCGACGGCGACACGTTGAAGGTGAAACGCCAGACCGACGCCGGGCACGACGACGTCGAATGCCCGATGCCGTGCGTGATCAGCGTGACCGCGGGGGTGGTCGAACCCCGCTACCCGTCGTTCAAGGGCATCATGGCCGCCAAGTCGAAGCCGGTCGACGAGAAGACCGCCTCCGATCTCGGATTCGAGGCCGATCAGGTCGGCTGGGCCGGAGCCGGCCAGGAAATCGTCGACATCGCCCAAGCCCCCCAACGTGAGGGCGGCGAAGTCATCGAGGACGACGGCGAGGCGTACCAACGCATCGTGGCCTTCCTCGAAAAGATGAAGGTCATCTGAGAGGCGAGGAGGAGACACACATGACACTGTCCAAGATCTGGGTCTACGCCGAGGCGCTCGACGGCGAGGTCGCCTCGACCACCCTCGAACTCCTGACCATGGCCCGTGAGCTGGCCGACACCGTCGAATGCGTCTATGCCGGCGACGATGGCGATGATCTCGCCGAGACGCTCGGTCGGTACGGCTGCGAAACCATCCACCAGACCGGCGACCTCGACGGCGCCCTGGTCGGCGTGCCGGTGGCCGCTGCCATTGCCGCCGCGGTCGAGGCCGGCGACGGACCCGACGCGGTCCTGCTCGGCACCTCCTACGACGGTCGCGATGTCGCCGCACGGTTGTCGGTCAATGTCGATCGCCCCGTCATCACCAACGTCGTCGCGCTCGAGGTCGATGGCGACACCCTCGTCGGCACCGAACCGATCTTCGGTGGAACGACCGACGTCAAGACCAGGTTCACCGGTGAGGGCCCCTACATCGCCCTGGTCCGACCGAAGTCGATCGCCGCTGAGCCCTCCGACGGGCCGGCCGCCGACGTGGAGGATCTCGACGTCGGAGACCTCGGCACGGCCGGCGGTGCCACGGTCGTCGAGCGCCATGTCGAGGAGTCCGAGGGTCCAAAGCTCGACGAGGCGGCCGTCGTCGTTGCGGGTGGTCGCGGCATGGGTGACGCCGACAACTACGAGCTGGTCGAGAAACTGGCCAAGCTGCTCAAGGGCGCAGCCGGTGCCTCCCGGGCCATCGTCGACGCCGGCTGGGTCCCGTACTCCTATCAGGTCGGTCAGACCGGCAAGGTGGTCAAGCCGGATCTCTACATCGCAGCCGGCATCTCCGGTGCCACCCAACACCTGGTGGGCATGAAGGGCTCGAAGAACATCATCGCCATCAACAAGGACCCCGAGGCACCGATCTTCGGCATCGCCGATCTCGGCATCGTCGGCGACGTGCACAAGGTGATGCCACAGCTGATCGAGGCCCTCACCAACCACTCGTAGGTCGGGCAACCCGGCGTTCACGGCCTAGGCTGCACGCCTATGCCGCATGACGTTCTGGACCGGTTGACCAACGAGACCGTTGAGCTGTTGCAGGCCCTGATCCGCAATCAGTGTGTCAACGACGGCACCCCGGAATCGGGACGCGAGGACTCGTCGGCCCGGCTGTTGCGCGACGAGTTGGCGACGTCCGGCGTCGACATGCAGCTGTTCGAGACGCTGCCGGGCCGAACGTCGCTCGTGGCCCGGTATCCGGGAACCGACCCGTCGGCCCCCGCTCTGTGTCTGATGGGCCACACCGACGTCGTCCCGGTCTCGGCGGAGGGCTGGTTGCACGATCCCTTCGGCGGCGAGCTGATAGACGGCGAGGTGTGGGGTCGGGGAGCGGTCGACATGTTGAACCTCACGTCGTCGATGGCGATCGCCTTCCGTCATCTGATCACCTCCGGCAAGCGGTATCCGGGCGACATCGTGTACTTCGCGGTGGCCGACGAGGAGGCGGGTGGCACCCACGGGGCCCGGGCGCTGATCGACGGCGAGTGGGACGCCCTGCAGTGTGACTACGTGCTCACCGAATGGGGAGGGATTCCCATGCCGTCGGACCGGGGGATGAACCTGCTCATGGCGGTGGCTGAAAAGGGGATCGGCTGGCGGCGGTTGACCGTGAGCGGTTCACCCGGTCACGGCTCGGCCCCGTATGGAACCGACAACGCGTTGGTCAAGGCGGCCGAAGTGGTCGGTCGTATCTCCCGGTACCAGGCCACCCCACAGCTCGACGAGCTGTGGACGGCCCGTGTTCGGGCCATGGCCCTGCCGCCGGAGCAGGAGACCGCGCTCCTGGATCCCGGGTACCTGGCCGATGCCCTGAGCGCAATGCCGGTGGATGAGGCCCGCGCCATCCACGCCTGCACCCATACGACCTTCAGCCCCAACGTGATCAACGGTGGGGTCAAAACCAACGTCATTCCCGACGACGTGGTCATCGAGGTCGACATCAGAACGCTTCCGGGGGAGACGGCGGCCGACGTCGACGCCCATTTGCGGGCCGCCCTCGGCGATCTGTTCGACCAGGTCAGGATCGAGTCGATCCAGTACTTTCCGTCCACGAAGTCACCGACCGACACGCCGTTGTGGGACGCGCTGGTGAAGTCGGCCGCGAACGCCTACCCGGATGCCGCCCTGGTGCCGAGCCTCGTGACCGGCGGCACCGACTCCCGGTACTTCCGGACCAAGGGGGCCGTTGCCTACGGCGCCGGTCTGCTGAGTCCGGCGGTCGATGCCGGCGAGTTCGCCCGACGGTTCCACGGCCACAACGAACGCATCGACGTGGAATCGTTGCGTCTGACCGTCGGGTTGTGGCTCGACGTCGTCGAACACCTCTGGACCTGACGAGGATCACCGGGCACCGTCGCGATCTTGATCGAAACGCAACGCCCGAAAGCTCGACGCACCTAGGCTTGTGGTGGCCATGGTCCGACTCGTTGCCGCTCCCGCCGGTCGGGCGTCGATAGACGCCCTGGCCCGTCATCTCGATCTGGTGCGGGAGGGCGATCGACTGGCACCGGCGGTCGTGATCGGCGCCGATGCCGTGGCGGCCAACGGCCTGCGACGGGCGCTGTTGCGGGGCTGCGCGGCCAACGGTCAGCCGGGCTTGGCCGGCGTCGAGTTCACGACGGTCAACCGGTTGGCCGCGACCCTCGTCGAGCCGGTGTTGGCCGCCGTCGACGGCCATGTCGCCTCCCGAATCGAGTTGCTGGCGTCGATTCGGGAAACGCTTCGCCGCACGCCGGGTGTTTTCGGACCGGTGGCCGACCATCGCACGACCGAGGACCGACTCGTTGCCTTTTTCCAGGAGATCACCGGCCTCACCTCCGACGACCGGCACCGGCTCGAAGTCGCGGCCGACGGGCTGTCGGCCGATGCGTTCCGGGTGGCCCGTGAGGCCTCGGAGGCCATGGGCCGGGCCTTCACCGAGGACCGCCTCATCGACGTGGCCCTGCAGGAGCTGGCGCTGACCCCCGAGCTGACGGTCGGCCCGATGATCCTCGTCAATCCCGACCCGGAACGTACCTACGAGGCCCGGCTGATCCAGGCGCTCGCCCGTCGCCCGGATGCCTCGATCCTCGTATCGCTGACCGGGCATCAGACGGTCGACGACGCCTATCTGCGTCGCCTGGAGGCGTGGGGGGTTCCCGTCGATCTCGACCATGGTGGCGACGGCCGTCCAGGCGGTCGCATCGGAGCCGTCGCCGCTCTGCCCCGCCTCGCCACTCTGGTCGAGGTCGCCGCCCCCGACGAGGAGGTCCGGGCGGCCATACGCCAACTGTCGGGGCAGGCGGCGGCCGGTGTCGATCTCGCCGACATGGCCATCCTCTACACGCAGGCGGACCCCTACGCCAGCCTCATCGGCGAGCAGTTGACGGCGGCCGGTATCGCCCACCGGGGACCCGGTCATCGATCACTGTCGCTCACGCTGATCGGCCGCACGTTGCGCCGGCTCCTCGCCCTCGCCGCGCACGGTCTCGACCGAGGTTCGGTCATCGGCCTGTTGAACGCGGCCCCGATCGACGCCGGGGACGGAACCGAAGTGCCGGCGCTGCAGTGGGACCGCCTGTCCCGCCAGGCCGGGGTGATCGACGGTGAGCACTGGGGGCCGCGGCTGGCCGAACTCGGACAGATCCTCGCCGACGATGAGCGATCGGATCACGCCGCCGACGGTGGGTGGTCGGAGAGCGCCCGCCGGGATCGCTCGGCGGTGGCCGCGCTGTCGACCTTCGTCGACGAACTCCGTGTTGCGCTGCGGCCCCCTGAGCCGACCTGGCGGGCCTGGTCGCACTGGGCCGCCGGGCTTCTCGACCGCTATCTGCTCGGGGTGGAAATGGGCGGGCCGGTTCCAGCCGGGTGGCCGAGCGACGAGCAGCGGGCCGTGACGATGGTCGACACCCTGTTCAGGCACATTGCGGCGTTGGACGAGTTCGGCGGTCCGCCTCGGGTCGATACGTTCGAGGCGACCGTCCTGTCGGGTCTGAACGGCTGGCGGGTTCCCGGGCACGACGACGGTCGGGGAGTCTTTGTCGGGCCGCTCGACCGGGCGGCCGGCCTGCCGTTCCGGCGCATCGCGGTGGTCGGCGTCGTCGAGGGTCGCTTCCCCCGGGTGCCCAGAGAGGATTCGCTCCTTCCCGACCAGATCAAGGCCCGAGCCGGGGGCCTCATTCTCGAGAAGAACCAGATCACCGAAATCGACGTGCACAAGGCGGCGCTGGTCGCGGCCTCGGCCGCCGACGTCACCACCTTCTTCATCGCTCGGGGCGATCTTCGCAGCAACCGGTCGCGGGCCTGGCCGGAGCGGCTGACCGAGCTGGTCGATGAGCCACAGGTGATCGCGTCGCACCATCAGGGCCTCCTCGATCACGGTCGTCCGATGTCGGAGGACGATTTTGCCCTGCGAGCCCTGCTCGCCCATGTCGAGGGCGGTGATCCCATTCACACCCACGTTCTGGCCCGGCGCGATCTCGTCCTGTCCGCCGGTCTACGACGTCATCTCGATCGCCGTCGTACCGAGCTGACGTCCTACACCGGTCGGGTCGACCGGTCGATGATCGATCCGGTCGACAGCGTGTTCTCGCCGACCGCTCTGGAAACCTACGCTCAATGTCCCCGCAAATACCTGTTCCAGCGGGTGCTTCGGCTGCGCGACGACGAGCGGCCCGAACGGATCGCCGAGATCACGGCCCGGGAGAAGGGTCAGCTCGTGCATCGCATCCTGGAACGCTTCGTGGCCGAGGCACTCGACACCGGTACCGTGCCTGCTCCCGATGAGCGCTGGTCGAATTTGCAGCGGTCCAGGTTGCTGGAGATCTGCGACGAGGAGATCAAGATCGACCAAGGTCACGGCGTGACCGGGGGAGAGGTGCGCACCCGCCTCCTCCGGGAAGACGTCGTCACCGAGATGCTGGCGTTCCTCGACACCGACGACAAGGTGCGGGCCGAGCGACGAGCCACCCCCTGGGCCGCCGAGTTCACGTTCGGCTTCGAGGACAGCCCGGCGTTGGAGGGCGTGCTGGCGGGGCGAGCCCTGAGTCTGCGGGGAAAGGTGGACCGGGTCGACCTCACGGACGACGGGGGCATCGTGGTGATCGATTACAAGGGCGGATCGGGTAGCCAGTTCAAGGGCCTCGATGACGACCCGCTCGACGGCGGCCGTCGGCTGCAGCTGCCGCTCTACGCTCAGGCCGTGGCCGATGCCCTGGGCCGCGACGGCACCCGAACCGGTCTGTACTGGCTGACCAGGAAGGACGAGGTTCTTCCGGTCGCCCTCGACGGCGAGCTCGAGGAGGACCTCGAGGAGAAGGTGGGAGCGGTACTCGACGGCATCACCGAAGGCCTGTTCCCCGCTGTCCCCGGCAGCGTCACCAGCTGGCCGCGGGTCACCTTCGACAACTGCGTCTACTGCGACTTCGACCGCGTCTGCCCGACCGACCGGCAGAGCGAGTGGGAGTTGATCCAGCATGACCCGATCCTCAAACCGGTCGCCGTGGTCATCAACGACGGGAGCGACCGGTGACCGGCCTGTCATCGGATACCCGACCGTCACTGCCCGACCAGGAGGCCCGCGATCGCATCACCGGTGAACTCGACCGGACGTTGTTCGTCGAGGCCGGCGCAGGCAGCGGGAAGACCTCGTCGCTCGTCGACCGGATCGTCAACATGGTCGATCACGGCCGGGTGCCGGTGCACCGTATCGCCGCCATCACCTTCACCGAGGCGGCAGCCCGCGAGCTTCGGACGAGGGTCCGTGACGCCATGGTGTCGCGACGAGTGCCGGGGGCGGGTGACGTCGAATCGGCCGCGTTCACAACCCTGCACGGGTTCGCGCTCCGAATCCTCACCGACCACGCCATCGAAGCCGGACTCCCACCGGGATTCGGAGTGGTCGACGAGATCACCAGCGCGCTCGAGTTCGAGCGGGACTGGCGCCTGTTCATCGGCCATGTCGGCGATGATCTGGGTCTCCTCGAACTCCAGCAGCGGGCGGCCGCGCTGAGCATCAGACTCGACTCCTTCTCGACCGTGGCCAAGAGCTTCGACGACAATTGGGATCTGCTCGAATCCTTCGACGAGCTGGTCGAAGGTCGACTTGCACCGCTGTCGGACCTCGGCACCGAAGCCCTCCTCGACCGGATCATCGAACTGGAGCAGGTTACGTCGTCGTGCATCAGCGACGGCGACAAGATGTGCGCCGCCATCATCGACGTGGCAAACCAGGCCCGGGCGTTGGTCAGATCCGAGCCGTTGGTGCAGCTACGAAACCTCGAATCGTTGAAGCTGCCCGGTCGGATCGGTGTGAAGACCAACTGGCGGGAACCGGGGATCGAGCACGTGCGATCCCGAATCGGGGATCTCAAAGCCGACATCGGCGCCCACCTCGGTCAATTGCGGCACGAGGTGATCAGCCGGTTCGTGATCCTGGTGGCGGCCCACGTGTTGAGGCGGGTGCGCAGCCGTCAGGACAACGGCCAGCTGTCCTTCCACGACCTCCTCGTTCTGGCCCGGCGACTGCTCCGCAACGATGAGACCGTCCGCCGTACCCTTCATCAGCGGTACAGCCGGATTCTGCTCGACGAGTTCCAGGACACCGATCCCATCCAGATCGAATTGGCCGTCCTGCTGGCCCACCCCGGTCCGGTTGCCGGTCGAAGCTGGCAGGAGCTGGCCGGGGAACTGCCGGCCGGGCGTCTGGTGGTGGTCGGTGATCCCAAACAGGCGATCTACCGCTTCCGACGGGCCGATATCCGGGTCTACGCCGAGACCGGTGAGGTGCTCGACACCGAGCCGACGGAGCTCGTCACCAACTTCCGTTCGGTGCCCGGCATTGTGGCCTGGGTCAACGAACTGTTCGGATCGGTCATCGGTGACGGGGTGCCCGAGGCCCAGCCGGCCTACACGGCCCTGGCCGCGGCCCGAGCGTCCCACCCCGACATCGATGTTCCGGTGACCGTGCTCGGACACCCCCACGACAAATCCTTCGGTGTGGGTCAGATCCGCGAGCTGGAGGCGGCCGATGTGGCGGCGGTCGTCTGTCGGATCATGGAGGAGGAGTGGCCGGTGTTGTCCGAAGGCGGCGGGGCCGGCTCCGACGGTCGCCCGGCGAAGGCCGGCTGGCGGCCCGCTCAGCTGCGTGACATCGCCGTGCTGATCCCATCGCGGCTGTCGCTGCCGGCCCTCGAGGCGGCATTCACGGCGGCCAACGTCCCGTTCCGACCGGAGACCAACTCGCTCGTGTACGCAACCCAGGAGGTACGCGACCTGATAGCCGGTATCCGTGCCGTCGTCGAGCCCACCAGCTCCGTCGACGTGGTGGCCGCACTCCGATCCAATCTGTTCGCGGTGACGGACCGGGACCTGCTGGCCTGGAAGCTGGCCGGCGGGGGGTGGGACTACCGGAGTCCCTGGCCGGACGGTTCGGGCCGGTCGCCGGTGGCCCTGGCCTACGAAAGCCTGCGGGCCTGGCATCGCGAACGCTGGTGGACGGAACCGGCCGGCCTGATCGATCGGATGGTTCGGGAACGACGGCTCCGGGAGCTGGCCCTGGCCGAGAGCCGGCCCCGCGACCGGTGGCGCCGATACCGCTTTCTCACCGAGCAGGCCCGCCAGTTCACCGAGACCCAGGGCGGCGATCTGCAGGATTTCGTCGATTGGGTCGAGATCCAGTCGAGTGACGTGGCCCGGGTCACCGAGCCCGTTCCTCCCGAGCCGGACGACGACGCGGTGCGGGTCCTCACCATTCACGGCGCCAAGGGTCTCGAGTTTCCCATCGCCGTGCTGGCCGGAGCGCCGACCGGAGAGGGCAACCGGCGGCCCGGCCCTCAGGTGCTGTTCACCGCCGAGGGCCGGCCCGAGGTCAAGCTGGGGAAGGACAAACGGACCAGTGGGTTCGATCTGCGGGCCTCGGTCGAGGACATACTGGATGAACACGAACGGATCCGGCTGCACTACGTGGCCGCCACCCGGGCCCGGGACCATCTGATCGTCAGCGCCCATCACAAGGAGGGCATGACGAGTATCGGTTGTCGGACCTGGCAGGCGGTGCAGGGCCGGCCGGAGCTCTGGCGACCGTTCGAACGGCGCGGCGACGAACGATACGACAGCATCCCGGCCACCCAGCTCCGCTTTGCCGCCGCCGACTACGACGGTGATCTCGTCCGGTGGCAGTCCGATCAGGACCGATTGGTGTCCGCCGCCGGTGTCGTCCGGATGTGGTCACCGTCGCGGCTGGCGGAGGCCCACCGCGGCTCCGGCGGGTCCCCTGATCCGGCGCCGATCCACATCGTGGGGTACCCCGGACCGACCACGAGCGATTCCCTGGTGGTCGACGATGACGCCCCCGCAACCGGGCTGGTGGCCGGGATGGCCGCCGACTATGACGGCTCCACCCTGGGGACGGCCGTGCACCACGTACTCGAACGATTCCCGCTCGACGTCGGCCCCGGCGACGCCCGCTGCCGGTCCGAGGTGCGGCGACTGGCGGCACGGTGGTCGGCCCGAACGCTGCGCCGGTTCGAATCCGACGAGGCGGTCGATGTCGATCGGTTGGCGTCCGAGGTCGAAGCCCGGGTCTGGGCGGCGTTGAACTCGTCGACGTTCGAGCTGGCTCGGGCCCATCCGGCACGACGGGAACTGGCGGTCGGCATCCCGACCGGCACCGGAACGATCGAGGGGTTCATCGACCTCTGCATCGAGAGTCCGGATGGCCTGATCGTGGTCGACTACAAGACCGACCGGGTGGCCGACGACGAGCTCGACCGCTTCGCCGCCGCGTATCGGATCCAGTTGGCGGCCTATGCCCTCATGCTGGAAACGGTGGCGTCGCGACCGGTTGTCGACTGCCGACTTCTACTGCTGCGATCCGGTGAGGCGATCGAGCTTTCGATCGCCGACCTCGGTGCCGCGGTCAACGACGTGAGGCGTCTTCTCGACCTCGCACCCGGCGGCGATCAGGCTTCCGTCGTGGCCCGGTGAGGTCGCCTGGCGATCCTCGCCGGATCGGCGCTCGATGCACCTCGTGCGGGGTCCGCTGCATCGATCCGCCACCATCGACTTCGATACCGGTGTGGCAGCGGCCGCACGGTTCGGGTCCGCGGTGTGTCACGTGATCGGTCCATTGATCGCCGTCGAAGTAGCGAAGGTGGTGCTGCCGCAGGGGGTCCGGGAACCAGCCCGGATCGGTGTACAGCTCGGCGGGTTGATCGGTGGCCGTCATGAGACTGTGGTTCGGAGCGGCGGTCGGTGCATGAAACAAGCCTTCCCCGGTCGGCGATTGGGAATCACCCATCTCCGTCGACAGGTTCGGTGTGAATCTTGAGCGCCTGCCGTCGATTCGGCGGTATCAGGCGACGAGAGCCGCCGACGGGGCGTGGGCGGGGAGGCTGCCGGCCTCGGCTCGGGCGACCAACTCAGCCCGCCCTTCCGGGCATTGTTCGACGAACGGGCACCAGCCGCAGAGAACCGACGGGCGAGGTTCGAATTCGTCGTCTCGGCAGGCTTGATCGATCTCGACCCAGGCCTCGGTGAGCATCGCGAGGGCGTTGTCGATCCGGGCCTGGGTGACGCGGATGTCGAGGATACGTTGACCGAGGTACAGCAATCGAGCCCGGCTGGGCCGTCTTCCGGTTTCGGACTGCAGGGCGGCGGCGTAGAGCATCACCTGTTGGATCTTGTCGTGGCGCCAGCGGTAGCCGGGCAGCGTGCCGGACTTGTAGTCGCTGACGATCAGATCCTGGCCGATGCGATCGACCCGGTCGATGATGCCGACGAAGGGCACCGAGCCGAGCTCGACCTGGAGTTTCTGCTCGGTGGACACGACCTCGACGGTGGCCGGGTCTTCGATGTCCCACAGCCCGGCGATGGCCAGCCAGGCCTGCCATCGGAAGGCTCTGGCTTCATCTCCGTCGAGTTCGAGGGCCTGATAGTCGTCGGTGGCCGCGAACTCGTCCCACGCCGTGCGGGCCAAATCCTTGGCTGCGTCGACAGTGCGGCCGCCCGGCTCGTCCTGGCAGAGCAGTTCCAGCACCCGGTGGGCGAACGTTCCGACCAGGGCGGCACGGCCCGACGGATCGGGCAATCGATCGACGTACTTGAACCGCCACCGGCGCGGGCAGGACACGAACGCGGCAGCAGAGGAGGGAGACAGATAGGGAGGCTTGTCGGCCATCACGACCATCCTGCCGGACCGCTGTGACAATCTGGCGGATGGTCGGCCTCGGACGGCGGCGATCGACGGGAGCGGGATCTCGCCGGCACTCGACTAGAAGCTGCGGCCCGAACCACGGCGGCGACCGGAACCGCCGAAGCTGCGCCCCGATCCTCGGCGGCCCGAGCTGCGGGACGGCCTGCCGGGCCGCAACACGCCGCCGCCCAGCGAACCCCCTCCAACGGAACCGGAGCGGCGCCGGGAGCGACGGGTGCGGGGTCGGTTCATCTGACCGAGAATGATGCCGCCGAGCACACCGCCCAGACCGCCGCCGTAACCGCCGCGACGGCGACCGTAGCCGGCGGGATAGGAGGTGCGGGGAGGGGAGGGGCGGCGCCCGGCCGACGCGGGTCCGGGGGCGAGAATGGACTCGTCGCGGCCCAGCGCCGGCCGGTCGTTCTCCGCGCGTTCGCGGGCGGCTTCCGCTTCGGCCTCCCGGGCCGCCTCGGCCTCCACCTCGGCGGGGGAGGGAGGCACGGGTCGGCCATCCAGCCTTGCTTCGATCATTTCGAACTGCCATTCGGCATGGTCGATGCGGTCATCGAGCGCATCGACCTCGGCAACCGTGGACGCTCCATTGATCTCGTGGCTGACTTCCTGGTAGGTGCGGCTGGCCTGCTCGTAGGCCGTGATCAACTCCTGATCCTCGGACAGCACAACCCGGTCGCCCAGGTCGATCACCCGGTCGGCGTTGTCACGCAGCTGCTCCTTGATCTCGGCTCGGTCGGCCTCCAGCTCCTCTCGCATCGCCTGTTCGGCTTTGCGGCGGCCGCTCCAGCCCCGGAACAACAGGAAGCCGCCTCCGAGCACGAGGAGGCCCAACACGACCGAACCGAGGCCGATGCCCCCGGATGAGCTCGTCGAACCGCCCGACGGCTCACCGGCTGTCGTCGGGGTCGTGGCCGAGCCCGACGATCCACCACTGATGCCGGCGGTGATCGCCGAGGTGAAGGCGTCGAGACCCTCAGCGTCGTTCTCCGAGCTGAAGCCGTTGAGGGCGGCCAGGTCGGCTTCCTCCAGGGTGGACGCGTCGAACCCGATGGGGGCCTCGACGTAGTAGCCGTCCTCGATCAACACGACCACGATGCGGTACACCGAGCTTCTCCGGTCGAGCTCGTCCCACACGGCTCCGGCCACATCGGCCGCTTGATCGGACCCACCGGTCTGATCAAGCCGGACGAACGCCACACCGATGTCGTTGGCTCGAGCGATGGCATCGACCAGGTCGGCGTCGACGTCCCCGTCGACGTAGGAGCCGCGTTGCTCGATCCCGTCCGCGATCTCGGTTGCCGACTGGGCACCGGCCGCCAGCGGCGTGGACACGATGAGGCCGACGGCCAGTAGCAGGCCGACAAGCGGCCTTGCGAGGATGGGAAAGGCCGTCGCCCGAGTCGATGTGGTCACGCCCACGGATTCTATCGGCCGGCCACCGACCGCCGTCACTCGGGATTGTGACCGATCTCGCGCTCGACCCTACGCCGTAGCCAGGCGGAGGTTTCCCGTCTCGCCTCGGTCTCGGCCTCGACCGACAGGTAGGCCTGCTTCCAGTTACGATGCAGCCTCAGCCCCCGTGTGAACGAGCCGAGATACCGCCCGGAAAAACGGATTCTGCCCTGTTCCGCCCACTGGCGGACATGAACCAGTTCGTGGGCCAGGAGCGGACTGTTTCCCTGCTCGTCGATGTCATGGGCCAACAGGATGGTGTAGCCGAGGGTCATGCCGTCGTAGCCGCCGGGCAGCGCCGGTACCGACACCACGCGCACGTTCCGGGCCAGATACTTCGGGAGCACGTCGTAGGAGTCGAGCTCGGCCTGGTTCAGTGATCTACCAACTCGGTTCACGTCACTTACATTAGAAGACCGACGAACGAACGCCGAGCAAACGGAACGCGGGTGGACACCCAACACTCCGAGCTCCGAACACCGAACCACCGGGCGCACCGAAACGGGATCAGCTTGCCAATCGAACCCCTCACCGACAAAAGATCGATCTTCCGCCGTTGGTTTCGCATCGTGGCGGGCCTCGCAGCTCTGCTGGCCGGATGGCGGTTCCTCGCCCAAAGGGGAGCGCGACCCATGGGCCGAACCGGGCTGATCGGCCGAAATCTCCGGATGGCCCGCCTCGCCACCCGGTCGGGAAGACGCTACGCCTTCCACCGGGCCCGCCGGACGTTCGCCTCGGTGGAGCGCCAGATCGAACTCGACGAGGCGTTTCAGATTCGTACGGCCTCCGATGTCACCAGGGAACTCGGCAACATGAAAGGCGCGATGATGAAGCTCGGCCAGATGGCCAGCTACCTCGACACGGGCCTTCCCGACAACGTCAAGGCCAGCCTGGCGTCCCTGCAGAGCGATGCGCCGCCGATGTCGCCCGAGCTCGCCGCCCAGCAGATCGTCGACAACCTGGGAGCACCCCCCGAGGAGCTCTTCGCCGAATGGGATCCCCGGCCGATCGCCGCCGCTTCCATCGGTCAGGTCCACCGGGCCATCACCACCGACGGTCGTGCTGTGGCCGTGAAGGTCCAGTATCCGGGGGTGGCGGAGGCCGTCCGCTCCGATCTGGCCAATGCCGGTTGGATCTTCGGGGGGATCGCCACCATGTTCCCCGGCGTGGACTCGGAACCGATCGTCGACGAAATCAGGAATCGACTCGGCGAGGAACTCGACTATCGCCAGGAGGCCGCCAACCAGCGAATGTTCGCCGAGTACTTCCGGGACCACCCGTACATCACCGTGCCCGGCGTGGTCGATGAGTACTGCGGTGATCAGGTTCTCACCACCGATCTGGCCGTCGGCCACCGTTTCGCCGATGTGATCACCTGGGACCGGCACGAGCGGAATCTGGCCGCCGAGACCCTGTTCCGATTCTCCTTCGGGGCCATCTACCAGCTCCACTCCTTCAATGGTGATCCCCACCCCGGCAACTACCTGTTCCAACCCGGCGGCCGGATCACGTTCCTCGACTTCGGTCTGGTCAAACGCTTCGATGCATCCGACACGAAGCTGTTCCAGGACCTCATCGTCGAGATGGTGCTGAAGAAGAGCACGAGCGGGTTCCGCTCCATCGTCGAAGACGTCGGCATCCTCGCTCCGGACGCCGACGTCGACGACGAACTCGTCTACGAGTACTTCAGCTACTACTACCGCTACGTGCTCAACGATGAGCCGACCACCATCGATGCCGCCTACGCCGCCCGCGGTGTGGAGCATCTGTTCAACACCAACGGCCCCTACCGGGATCTCATGAGGCACCTGAACGTCCCACCGGCCTTCGTGGTGATCCAGCGGATCACGCTGGGACTGATGGGTCTGTTCGCCGACCTCGAGGCCACGGCCAACTGGCAGGCCATTGCCCGTGAGCTGTGGACGTTCACCGACGGGCCGCCGTCGACGCCGATGGGGCACGAGATCGCCCGCTGGGAAGCGGGCAGAGCCCGACCGGCGGTCGGCTAGGCGATCGCCTCCCCGGTCGGACCGACGTGGTGTCGGTATCGCCCGGAACGCGCGGTCTAGTCCGTTCGCCGGGCGGGCCGCTGCGGCGCAGCGCAGTGCCCGTCCGGACAGACAGCGGGCCAGGGGCCGTGCGATCCGATGGCCACCGGGGTGGCGCCGACTGCGATCTCCTCGACCAGACCGATGATCATGTCGACGTAGCGAGGGTCGGTTCCGACCGTCGGTACCCGATCGAACGCCAGGCCGATGTCGGCCGCCGTCTGCGCCGCCTGCGTGTCGAGGTCGAACATGACCTCCATGTGATCGCTGGTGAAGCCGAGGGGAACGACCACCACCCCGTCCGGGGCGTCGTCGACGGCCACCAGCGCTCGAAGGTGATCGTTGATATCGGGTTCGAGCCACGGCACCTGGGGCGGACCGCTGCGGCTCTGGTAGACCATGTCGTGTTCGGGTCGGCCGTGGCCGGCCGCCTCCAGCCGATCGAGAATCAACCCGGCGGCGTTGGCCAGCTGGTCCTCGTAATCGCATCCGGCCGCCATGGACACCGGGATCGAATGGGCACTGAACAGGACTCGAATCTTTTGACACCTGGACAGACGCCCGAGCCCCGCCGCCAGGTTGTCGACCAGCGGATCGATGAATCCCGGATGGTTGTAGAACAGACGCAACTTGGTGAGTTCGGGAGCACCGGGTCCGACCTCGTCGCCGGCCCGGGCCAGATCCTCGCGGTACTGGCGGCAACCCGAATAGCTCCCGAACGCCGAGGTGACGAACACCGCGGCATGCCGAACCCCGTCGTCGGTCATTCGCCGGACGGTGTCGGCCACGAACGGGTGCCAGTTCCTGGCTCCGAAATAGACGGGAAGGTTGCGGCCGGTGCCGGTCAGACGGTCGGTCAGCTCGGCGGCGAGTTCACGACACTGGTCGTTGATCGGTGATCGTCCGCCGAATTGCAGGTACTGTTCGGCCACCTCGGCCAGGCGCTCGTCGGGGACGTTCCGACCGCGGGTGACGTTGCGGAGGAAGTCCATGACGTCCTCGGGCCGTTCCGGCCCGCCGAAGGACAGAATCAGCACGGCGTCGACAGGGGCTTCGGCAGGAGGTGGTCCAGATTGCATCACCGTCGAGCCTAGGTGGGCGGGCCACCCGACACACCGGTCGCCGATCAGGGGATGGGCCCATCGGACCGGGTTGGTCGGGCAAAACCACATGTTTGCTCAACGGCCCCCCTGAGGCGGACGATACATCGGGCGCAGGATATGGCGCCCAGACCCTGTTCGGTCGCCGATCAGCCACCACTGAGGAGACCGATGACTTCACCGAAGAGGCTTTCCGCCGGGTTGCTGGCGACCGCCGTCGCCGCGGGCGGCGCCGTTGTGGCGCTGGGTTTCGAACCCGGCTCGGCCGCCGGTGAACTCCCGCCGCCGCCACCGCTTCTGGAGATGTCGGCCGTCGATCCCGTCGTCCCCGGTGACGGGCTCGAACGACTCGTCGTCACCGTTCCGTCCACTGCGCCCGGAGCCGGCGGGCCACCAGCGGCCGGGAGCGCTGGAGTGGTCGACGGTGACGAGTCCGGATCGTCGTCGACCGACGATGGTGGTCTCGCCGGATACTTCCCCGCCGAAGCCCAACGGATCGTCGTCGACAACGGCCGCCTCGGCTACCTCGACGGCGACGGTGCCTTCACCCCGTTCGGTGGCGAGCCCGACGACCAGCCGACGATGCTCGAAACGCTGGCCGCTCTACCCGGCGTGGAGTCGGTTGAGCCGATCAGCGACGGCAGCTTCGCCGTCCGGACCTCCGAGCCGGAGCGCCTGGAGGAATTGACCGAACTCGGCGTGACCGTGACCGAGGACATGTTGCTCGCCTTCTCCGCCGACCCCTACGAGCCGTACCAGTGGTCGCTCGACAACACCGGCACCAATCTGAGCGGTGTCGCCTCGCTGCCGAACGTCGGGCAGACACCGGATGCCGACATCGACGGCGTCGAGGCCCGCCTCGGCGCAACCGGTCGGGGTGTGGTGGTGGCGATTGTCGACTCGGGTGTCGATCTGTCCCATCCCGAACTGGCCCATGCCGCCTGGATCAACCCGGGGGAGGACTGCGACTCGGGAGCCGGAAACGGGATCGACGACGACGGCAACGGGTACATCGACGATTGTTCGGGTTGGGATTTCGGAGACAACGACCGGGAGATGTTCGACGGTTCGAACAACGTCCACGGCACGCATGTGGCCGGCATCGTCGCCGCCCGGTCCGGCAACGGTCAGGGGGTGGCCGGTGTGGCCCCCGACGCCAAGATCATGGATCTCAAGGTGTCGGACCGCTGGGGTGCGATCCCGTCGTCGTCGATCGCCCGGGCGATCCGCTACGCCGTCGACAACGGTGCCGATGTCGTCAATCTCTCGCTCGGCAGCCAGCCCGGTGCCCCGATCGAGAGCGCGGCCGAAATGGCGAGCGCCGTCGACTACGCCCGGGTGAACGGGGTTCTGCTGGTGGTGGCGGCCGGCAACAACGGCATTTCCCTCGACCGCCTGCCCGTCTATCCGGCCAGCCTCAACACCTCGAACATGCTGGTGGTGGGGGCCACCGATCCCAACGACCACCCGACGCCGTTCTCGAACGTCGGGTCTGCGCTCGATCTGTTCGCCCCCGGCCTCTACATCCTGTCGACCACACCGAATGCCCAACTGGCGTTTCAGAGCGGAACCAGTCAGGCCTCGCCCATCGTTGCCGGCGCAGCGGCCCTGGCGGTCGAGTCGCTCGGCACGTCCGGGCCGGCCGCTGTGATCGATCGGCTGACCGCCTCGGCCGACAGTCTTCCCCAGCTCCATGAAATGGCCGCCAACCCCCTGAGGGTGAACAGCGCGCGCGCCGTCGGTGTCGCCGTCGGTGCGGCCGGGGTCTCCGACGGTGCCGGCGACAGCGGTGGCTCGGCCGGATCGGTTGGCTCGGTGACGATCCGAGGTCTGGCCGGCGACGAAATCGGTCGGGTTTCCGCTTCGATCGCGATCGCCGTCGAGGACGAAGCGTTCGATCAACCCTTCCAGTGGGAGGCATCGCTGTTCGCCATCGAACACGGTCGGAAGGTGTTCGCCGTCACCGACCACGAGGTGACGGCCGGTCCCGTCGCTGCGGCGGAGACGGTGCTCACCGACGAGCGGGGGGCGGTTGTGCTCGCTCCGGACACGACACCGGCGGCCCGGTGGGACACGGTGCTGCCGGGCGGAACCTATGCGCTGCTGATCGAAGCCGTGCCGAACAGCGATCCCGACCTGCGACTCGGCGACGGCTTCCTGGCCACGTTCGTCGTGGCCGGTCCTCCGGGCGCCGACGGCGGGTTCGGCTCGGACGACGGGTCGGGATCCGGGACCGACGGTCGGTCGGGGTCCGATGATTCGACCTCCGGCGGGACCGGCGGGTCGGAGGACGGCGGCACAACCGATGGCTCCGGCGACGACTCGACCTCTGGTGGATCGCCGACGGGTGACTCCACCAATTCGGGTGGCGGCGGAGATGCCACGGATCCGGGTTCCGGCGGCGGTTCCGGTTCGGGGCCGGGCGGTGGGATGGGCGGCTCGACCGGTGGTGGAACGACCGGCGGCTCCGGTTCGGGTTCCGGCGGTGGAACCGGTCAACCCTCCGGGGGTGACACCGGCGATCCGGGTTCCGGCGGCGGTTCCGGTTCGGGGTCGGGCGGTGGGACGGGCGCCCCGACCGGTGGACCGACCGGCGGCCCCAGCGGAACGTCCGATCCGATGGGCGGATCGGGATCCGGGTCGAATGGAGACTGGGCGGTAGTCGAAATCAGCCCGCCGGTCGGGTTCGTCGACACCAACAACGTCGTCCACGTGTTCGGTTCCTTCTCGGACCCGGTCACGGTCTGGTTCGGCAACAGCGCAGCCCGGACGGTGTCACAATCCGACAGCCTGCTCATTGTTCAAACGGAACGTCGAGCTCGGCCGGGCTCGGTCGATGTCAGTCTTCGCCGCCGATCCGAGGAGGTACTTCGACTTCCCCAGGCGTACTCCTTCGTGGATCTCGACGGTGGGAGCGGCGCAGACGGGGATGTCGACCCCGATCCCGGGGGCGCCGATGGTATCCCGGCCGACGGATCGGGCGGTACGCCGTCAGCCGAGTCGGGTGGGCCGACCGGGGGAACCGGGGGGACATCGTCCGGATCCGGAGCAACCGGGGGAACCGACGGCTCGGCCGGTGGCGGTGACACCGGTGACCCGGGAACCGGCTCCGGTGGCGACTCGCCGACCGGTGACGGCTCGACCGGTGGTGGTTCGACCGGCGGATCGGACGGGGACGGATCGGGCGGAGGCGATGATGGTCCGGTGGGTGGCACCGAACCCCGCCCCCGGGTATCGATCGATGGAGACCCGACCGAATTGGGCAATGGGCTGATCGGCGTTCCGGTCAGGGGCATCAACGTCGTCGGACCGATTCCATCCTGTGGCATCGACGCCTGCCGGGCCTGGCGGGTGTAGCGAAGCCCCCCACCCTGAGGTTTTGCGGGTTGATGACCCCCACCGTGGGTCATCAACCCGCAAAAGGGCGCCCTTGTGGGTCACGCCGCCGCAAAAGTTCGGGAGGGAGGGAGCGAGCGAGCGAAGGTCAGCTGGCCGCGCTGATCGACTCTCGTGTGGCCTCGAACTGCCCCAACTGCCGCCGGCGGGCCCGATCCCGGGCTTGCACGACCGCACGACGGCTGGGCGAACGGGGCGCGTAACCGGCGGCGGCCCGCTGCTCATCGTTCTCTCGGCCCCAGAAGCCATGTTCCCGGTTCAGCCTGGCGGTCGTTCGACACTCCACCATCACCGGACACGACTCACAGTAGGCAGCCGCGATGGCTTCCCGCTCCACGCGACGCTCCGGCCGCTCGGCGGCCGGCCCGAAGAACACATGGGTGAGCCCCTTGCACACACCCCGGTCGGCCCAATCCGAGCTGGTTTCGGGATGTAGCGCGTAATCAGTATCCATACTTGAGATCCACCGTTGTTCGTGACTGCCGACCGAGCGGGCTTTACCCGGCCTTACTCTGCGACGAGGTTAAACACCGTCTGAGCGATCGGTCAAAACTATGACCTGTGCCCCTTGTCACGTCAATGGCGTCCCATGTCAATGAGGTGCCAGGTCAAGGGGGCTATCGGAAACGGAAATCCTAGCTCACTCGGCAAACACGTGGGGCGATGACCGCCCGGCCCTCCGGATCACCGTCGGGTCAGTCGCGGGTGACAGGGTCGAGTTGTCCGCCATCCCGCCACCTGGGGCCTGGCAGTGGCACCATCGAACCTGTGCGTGTCTTGACGTGGAATCTCTGGTGGAAGTTCGGGCCCTGGGCGGAGCGACAACCGGCTATCGAGGCCGTCTTGCGGCGCTCCGACGCCGACATCATCACGCTCCAGGAGGTCTGGGCCGACGAAAACGGTGATCAGGCCGAGATCCTGGCTGCGGCGCTCGGCTACCACGTCATCCGATCCCGTCGCTCCGACGGATCATCCCAGCGATTCGGCAACGCCATTCTGAGCCGTGAGCCGCTTGCTTTCGTCGAGCAGGTCGCCCTGCCGGATCTGGACGGGGATCCGACGTCTCGAACCGCGCTCATCGCCGCCATCGACTCACACCCCGGTTCTCGCCTGCTCGTCACCACCCACCTCGCCTGGCAGTACTACGCCAGCGCCACCCGTCAGATGCAAATGCAGGCCATCATCGACGCCGTCGACCGTCATCGCTGGCGCGACGGCAGTCCGAATCCGGTGCCGGTCATCGTCACCGGCGATCTCAACGGCACGCCGGAGTCCCAGGAACTGCGTCGGCTCACCGGGCTCGAACCGGGTTACCGCCCCGAACTGATCTTCATCGACTGCTGGGCCGCCGTGGGCGACGGTCCCGGCCACACCTGGACGAGGGACAATCCGCACGCCGCCGAAGCCAGCTGGCCCCGCCGGCGGCTCGACTACGTGCTTGTCAGCTGGCCCCGGGCGAAGCCGTTCTGCAGCCCCGTGTCGGCGGCGCTCGTGGGAACCGAGCCGATCTCCATCGACGGCGCTCCGGCCATCGTGGCTTCCGACCACTATGCGGTGGTCGTTGACCTCGACGACCGGATCGGAGATCCGCAGTCCTGACGGCACGGCGGTCGGGCCGTCCAGGTGTCGGCGCCGCACTGGGACATCTAGAGTGAAAGGCCGCCAAGTCCGCCGCCGGCGGAGTTGTCGTGCCGAAGGACCCGACCGATGCCCGAGCAACCCGAGCACTCCGACCTGATGGCCGAGCAGGCCATCCTGGACCACGCCCATGCCTGTCTCTCGGTCATGCAGGACAAGGCGGCCGAGATGGCACGCATCGGGAAACGTTCGGTCGACGAGGAGAACACGGTCGACGCCCATGTCACCAAGGCCCACCTCGACAAGCGGGTGGAGGCGGTCCGGGCCGGGGGCGGTCCGCTGTGCTTCGGGCGGATCGACACCGAGGAGGCCGAGCGCTGGTACATCGGGCGACGTCACGTCGAAGACCACGAGGCCAAGCCGGTGATCATCGACTGGCGCGCTCCGATCGCCGCGCCGTACTACCGGGCCACGGCGGTGGACCCGTGTGGTCTCGAGTTTCGACGCCGGTTCAGCGTGGCCGACCGGCGGATCGAGGCGATCTTCGACGAGGATCTCACCGACCCCGACAGTGCGGCGGCGTCCGGCATCCCCGACCCGCTGTTGGCCGAGCTCGACCGATCCCGCTCAGGCCGGATGAGCGACATCGTGGCCACCATCGCCGCCGAGCAGGATGTGATCATCCGGGCCCCGATCGAGAAGCTTCTCGTGGTCCAGGGCGGTCCCGGGACCGGGAAGACCGCCGTCGGGCTGCACCGAGCCGCCTTCCTGCTCTACCAGCACCGGTTGGCGCTGGCTGATGCCAACGTGCTCGTCATCGGCCCGAATCCGCTGTTTCTCCGGTACATCGCCGACGTGTTGCCCTCCTTGGGGGAGACGTCGGTGCGTCAGACGACCCTGGTCGGTCTGCTGTCGGCCAAGTATCGGGTGCGCGGAGCCGATTCGCCGGAGGTGGCGGAGATCAAGGGCCGGGCACTCATGGCCCGGGTCATCGAGGGGGCCGTGCGAGCCCGGATCTCACCGCCGGCCGACGGTCTGCAGGTTCGTTCGGGGATCGCCGTCGTCCGGTTCGACGCCGCCGATCTGGCGTCGATGATCAAGACCGTTCTCGATCGCCGGGTCGCCGTCAACGACGGTCGGGAGGTCTTCCGGCGAATGCTCGTCGCCGAGAGTTGGCGTCGGTACCTGGCCCGGTCCGACGTCGATCCCGGTTACGAACCGACGTTCACCGCCGGCGTGCGGGCATCGTCGGACTTCAAGAAGGCGATCGACAAGATGTGGCCCCGTCTCAGCCCGCAGGCGCTCGTACGGGGTCTGTACACATCGCCGAAGCGGCTGGGTGAGGCGGCGGCGGGGCTCCTCGATGTCGAGGAGCGGAGGCTGTTGGCCCGACGGGGAACCAAGGCGGCCACCGAACCGTGGACCGCCGCCGACATGGCCTTGCTCGACGAGGCCGAAGCCCGATGCGACGGTGTGCCGCTGAGCTACGCCCACATCATCGTCGACGAGGCCCAGGATCTGTCGCCCATGGATCTTCGCATGCTCGGCCGTCGGGCCGAACGGGGTTCGATGACGATCCTCGGCGACCTGGCCCAGGCGACGGCGGTGGGTGCCACCACGTCGTGGAAGGACACCGTCGACCATCTGGTTGGCGCCATCGGATCGTCCAGGGCAGCCGGCGGCGAGGGAGCGTCACCCGGGCCGGACGGTGCGTCATGGGAACTCGTCCAGGTCACCGACCTGACGGTCGGTTACCGGGTTCCGGCCGCGATCCTCGAGGTGGCCAACCGTCTACTGGTCGAAGCCGCGCCGTCGGTGACGCCGGCCCGCTCGGTGCGTCCGGGGGGTCGGGCGCCCAGCGTCGTCTCCGCGACCGACGGTGAGGGCCTGGCCAACGGTGTGATCGAGGAGGTCCGGGCGCTGTTCGACAAACGCCACAGTGTCGCCGTCATCGCCCCGGAGACGCTCGTCGACGAGGTGCTGGGCTGGCTCCTCGGGGCCGATATCGCCTGCGATCGAGTCGGCGGTTCGGGCCTGCCTGGTCGAGATGCGGTCGCGGTCCTCGATCCCCGGTCGGCTAAGGGGCTCGAGTTCGACGCCGTCGTCGTGGTTGAACCCGGTGTCATCGCGGCGGCCGACGCCGGATTACGGCATCTCTATGTGGCCATGACCCGAGCGGTCCAGTATCTCGGGCTGGTCCACCGGACACCGTTGCCCCCACTCCTCGCACTGGGTTGAGGGTCGGCCGCCGCCCCCTCGGTCGACAGGAAATCATCGACCGTCGGAATCCGCAGGGCCCCTTGTGGGTTTCGACAGGCATGGCCCACACCGCACGTACCGAACCCTCCGACAAGACCTGGACCGTGAGCCGCGACGGCACCGTGGTCGCCCGCACCTCCTCGGCCGTCATGGTCCATGAGCACTACAACGGTAGAGATCTCCCGCCGGTTCCGTACATTCCGCCCTCCGATGTCGAGGTCGAACTGTCCGGTCCGACCGGCCACTCGACGGTTTGCCCGGTCAAAGGCACCGCCGGCTACTACTCGCTGGATCTCGGCGACGGTTCTGCCGACGAGCTCACCAACTCCGTCTGGTACTACCCGGACCCGATCTCCCCGCTGGAGCCGATCGCCGGCTACGTCGCGTTCTACGGCGACCGCTACGACATCTCCTCCTCCTGAACTCCTCCTGACCGAACCCCGAGTTCCTTCGTTCCGGGCGGCTCGGGTGGTGCTCAGCGCGCCCTGAACCGCACATTCCGGCTAGATGTCGAGGAGTTCGGCATCGACGAAGGCCGAGTTCGAGATGATGTAGTCCTTGCGGGTGGCCACGTCGGAGCCCATGAGCACGTCGAACAACTTGGCCGCCTTGGTCGCGGCCTCGGCGTCGCCCATGGTCATCCGCTTGAGCACCCGGGTCTCCGGGTTCAACGTGGTCTCGGCCAGCTCGTCGACGTTCATCTCGCCGAGACCCTTGAACCGCTTCCACTTCTCGAGCCCGATCTTGTGCTTCTCGCTCAATGCCGCCCGCTCGGCATCGTCGAAGGCGTACACCATCTCACCCTTCACCTTGGTGGCGAACAGCGGCGGCTGAGCGGCGTAGACCATACCCTTGTCGAGCAATGGACGCATGTGTTTGTGGATGAGGGTCAACAGCAGGCACCGAATGTGGCTGCCGTCGACATCGGCGTCACACAGGATGATGATGCGGCCATAGCGGCAGGATTCGAGGTCGAAGTCCCGGCCCGATCCGGCGCCGATGGCAGTGATCAGGGCTTGGGCTTCGGCGTTCTCCACCACCTGTTTGAGGCTGGCTTTGCCGGCGTTGACCACCTTGCCGCGCAGCGGTAACACGGCCATCGTCTCGGAATCCCGCCCGTTGATCGCCGGTCCGGCAGCCGAGTTGCCCTCCACGATCAACAGCTCCGAATCGGGGCCGTGGCGGCGGCAGTCGGCGAGCTTGTCGGGCATCCCCGATGACCCGAGGTTGGCCGCCTTGCGTCGGGCTTCGAGCTGCTGTTTGGCCGCGACCCGGTTGAGCACGGCCTGGGAGATCTTGTCCCGCAGCGCGGTGATCTGCGATTTTTTCCCGCCACCGCCGATCCAGTCGGCAAGGCCGAGTTTCACGGTTTCATAGACCAGATTCTGGATGGCCGGCGTTCCCAGCTCCTGCTTGGTCTGGCCCCGGAACTGTGGTTCGGGGAACGTGACCTTCACGGCGGCCACCAGCCCCTCCTGAATGTCGGACGGGGTCGCCCGGTCGTTGCCCGACTTCGCCAGCTTCTTCAGCTTGCGGGTGTCGGTCAGCAGCTCGTCGTTGGCCACCTTCGACAGCGCCCGTTCGAAACCGGCCACATGGGTGCCGCCGTTCGGCGTGGGAATCGTGTTGACGAAGCTCACGATCGTGGTGTCGTAGCCCTTGACCCAGCGGGCCGCCACCGTGACGGTGCATGGCCGGGTCACGGTGGTCATCTTGTTGTCGACCGGCACCTTCTCGGTGAAGGTGGTTTCGTTCTGGATGGTCAACACGTCGGTCACCGACTCGCCGATCGACAGGTACTCGACATAGTCGGCCAGGCCCCCGGCGGCCACGAACTCCTCGGGCTTCTGCCCGGGGTTGCGCCTGTCATCGAGGCGTACATGCAGCCCGGGGACGAGGAAACAGACCCGGGCCACGTGGTCGCGAACCTTCTCGTACTCGACCCGGGCGTCGGGATCGAACAGGTTGACGTCGGGCCAGAACCGGATTCGGGTGCCGGATCGGGTGGCCGGGATCCTCTTGACTCTGGCCAATTTCCTCGTCGGTTTGAACGTGCCCGACGACAGGTAGTTGCCCGGGATCCGTTCGAGGAACACCATGCGCCAGGTGGCACCGTCGCGGTCGACCTCGGCCACCAGCTTCGACGACAGGGCGTTGACCACCGAGGCGCCGACACCGTGGAGACCGCCGGACGACGAATAGGCGCCGGAGCCGAACTTGCCGCCGGCGTGCAACTCGGTGAACACGACCTCCAGGGCGGTGCGGCCGTCGTTCTTGCGGCCGATGGGAATGCCCCGGCCATCGTCGGACACCTCGATCGAGCCGTCCTTGTGCAGTGTCACGTCGATGTTCGAGGCGTAACCTGCGGCGGCCTCGTCGACCGCATTGTCGATGATCTCCCAGACGAGGTGGTGGAGGCCGTCGTTGCCGGTGCCGCCGATGTACATGCCCGGTCGCTTGCGAACCGCATCCATACCCTCGAGGATCTGGATCTGGTGCTGGTCGTAGCCGTTGGAGTTCGACGAGGCGCTCCTCCTGGTCGTCTTCCTGGTGACCTTCCTCGTGGCGGCCTTCTTGGCCGACCCGTTGCCGGCCGACCCGTTGCCGGCCGAGCCGTTTGCGGTCGCTTTCTTGGCCACAGGCCTACCTGACGCTTTCTTGGTTGGAGCCATCGTCTACCACCTCAACGAGCCGACGGCCAGAATGCGCCGAGGCGTCGACGAGCTCGTGCCGTCGCGCCTCGTCGGACGGACCTTCAACGGTTCGGGTGTGTTGTCGGGTCTCGTGGGCGAGTCGGCCTGGCCGACGATACACATGATGCGATCGCCGGACCCGATCCAGGCATAGTCGATGCGCTGCTCGTTGCGGAACTTCGTGATGCGAACGCCGCCGGTGCCGCGGCCCTTGGTGGGGATCTCCGCCGCCGGGGTGGCCTTGGCCGTGCCTCGGTCGGTGACGGTTACGATCAGGGTGTCGTCGGACGCAACCCCGGCGCCGACGACTTTGGCCTTGCCCTTGAGTTTGATGCCCGCCACCCCTCTTGCCGCCGCGCCCTGCATGCTGATCGAGCCGGCCTCGGTTCGCAGTGTCTGGGCATCGGAGGCCACGAACACCACCTCGTCCCCCTCGGCCACCTCGAAGGCGGCCACGACCCGGTCGGCGGTGGCCAGCTTGATCACCGGGCGACCCGACTTGAGTTCCGCCAGCATGGAGCGGTCGAGTCGTTTGGCCATGCCCTGGGCGGTGACCACCATGATGTGCGGCGTTGGCGCCTCAGCACCGGCGTTGGCGAACGAGGCGACGACGGCGTCGTTGCGGTCGGCGTCGGTAACCTCGCCCGCCGCTTTGCCCCGGCTTCGACCGCCCACCTCGGGAACGTCCGCCGCCGTGATCGACAGCAGCTTCCCTGCGGCCGTGATCGACAGAACCGGTTGGCGCAGGGTGGTCAACACCACCGAGTCCAGGACGTCGTGGCGGGTCGGGCTGTAGCTCTTGGAGGTGCCCTGAGGTTCCCGGCCGAGCAGACCGGACGAGGTCAGGCTCACAACACACGGATCATCCGGGTACCTGGCGGACTGGTCGGCGGCGCTCAGCTGTTGAAGCGCGTCGAGATCCGGAAGGTCGTCCGATGAGATGATCTCGCTCCGGCGTTCCCAGCCGTATTTGCCGACGATCTCCTCGAGCTCTTTGAGCACGATCGTGCGGCGCCGCTGTTCGGAACCGAGGATCTTCTGCAGCTCCGCGATGGTGGTCTCCAGGAGCTTCTTCTCGTCGACCAGCTGGCTGTAGGAGAGGGCGGTGAGGCGCCGGAGCTGCAGGTCGAGCACGTACTCGGCCTGGACCTGGGACAAGCCCAGCCGTTCCATCAGTTTGGTTCGCGCCTCCACCCCGTCGGCCGAATGACGGATGATCGACACGACCTCGTCGATGTTGTCGATGGCGATGAGCAGCCCTTCGACCAGGTGCAGGCGCTCCTCGGCCTTGCGCAGGCGGTACTCGGTGCGCTTCACCACGACATCGAGCCGATGCTCGATGTAGTGACGGCACAGGTCATAGAGCCCGACCGTCGTGGGCACGCCGTCCACCAGCACCACGTTGTTGATGCCGAACGTCTCCTCCAACGGCGTGAGCTTGTAGAGCTTCTCCAGCAGCAGCTCGGGATTGACCCCGGTCTTGCACTCGATCAGCAACCGCATACCGGATTTTCGGTCCGAGAGGTTGGTGACATCGGAGATGCCGGAAATCCGGTTGGCGTTGATCAGGTCCTTGATCTTCGACACCACCCGTTCGACGCCGACCAGGTAGGGAAGTTCGGTGACCTCGATACCCTTCCGGGCTCTGGTGACGTCGACGATCTCGGCTTTGGCCCGGACACGGATCGTGCCCCGGCCTGTCTCGTACGCGTCGCGGACCCCATCGGCGATGATTCGACCGCCGGACGGGAAATCGGGACCCGGCACCAGTTTCATGAGCTCGTCGACGGTCGGTTTCGGCCGTCGCCGGGTCATGACCAGTTTGATGGCCTCGTAGATCTCGCCCAGGTTGTGGGTGGGCATGTTGGTGGCCATGCCGACCGCAATGCCGGTCGAGCCGTTCACCAGCAGGTTGGGGAGCAGCGCCGGCAGGTAGTCGGGCTCGGTCGACTCGCCGTCGTAGGTGGCGCTGAACTCGACGGTCTCCTCATCGATCTCGCCGAGGAGGTCGATGGCGGCGTCGGTGAGACGGCACTCGGTGTAGCGGTAGGCGGCAGGCGGATGATCGAGGCTGCCGAAGTTGCCTTGCGGGTCGATGAGGGTGACCGGCCGCGAGAAGTCCTGGCCCATGCGGACCAGGGTGTCGTAGATCGCCGAATCCCCGTGGGGGTGGAATTTGGCCATCACGTCGCCGACCACATGGGCACACTTGCGGTGCGGGCGGTCAGGGTAGAGACGCATCTCCCGCATCGAGTACAGGATTCGGCGCTGAACGGGCTTCAGGCCATCGCGGACGTCGGGGATGGCCCTGGCGGTGATGACCGAGAGCGAGTACGCGAGGAACGACTGGCCGAGTTCCTCCTCGACCGGAACATCGACGATCTCGCGCGCGAACGGAAGCAGTTCGCCCTGTACGGCCGTCGAGCTCCTCGCCGATCCTGATTTCCGTTGTGGCTTGCGTCGTGCCATGAAGCTGATGTCATCCTTTCAGCCGAGCGCCGAGGGTGTCGGCGGATGCGGCTGGAAGCGCAGTGAGGGGTTGAGGGTCAAGTCTTGGCCTGTCGATGCGAGCGGGTTCGGGCTGCGAACCCGCCGCCCCCCACGCTTCGTGCCGCCGTCGACCTGCGGGCGTTGTGATCGAGGAACCGAAAGGTTCGATTCGCCCGATCCAAGCATGCCCGGTCGTCGTGTCTACTACCGATAATGGCAAGATTTCGGGCTCGATTGGTGGACGGTTCCGGCTTAACGGCTTCTTGACTCCGGCTCCCAGGATAGTCGTTTCGCCCGCCGGCCCATCGGGGGCACGTCGTCGCAGTTCGTCTACCCTTGATGGAGTGCCACCAGGACGGGACGACCTTCGAAGAAAGCTTATCGAGGCCGGCGAGGCCGTACGCTCCGCCGCCTCGGATCGAGGTTTCGACGTACGAACGCCTGAAGTCCTCAAGGATCTGCCGATCCCGACCCCGACCAGACCGCGCCCGCTCGAGGAGATCCAGGGCGACCTCGACCGTTTGGTCGGCCTGCACAGCGTCAAGGAG
>JBFHME010000014.1:0-39339 GCA_041594435.1 Acidimicrobiales bacterium | reverse complement strand
CGAGGCCGATGAGACCGTCCGCTGCGCCGATCACGCTCGACGGATCGCCGTCGACCCGGGGGGAACGGCGATTCACGCCGACAGGGTTGTCGTCATCGAAACCGCTCTGCCGTGGCCGAAACCGGTGTTCGACCATCCAACCCTGCGCGAGGTCGATCCGCTGTTCAAATCGGCTGCCCGGTCCACCCGCCTGCTGGCCTGCCAGCCCGGCACCGATGTCAGGGCGGCGACCGGAGTCTGGGTGTTCGATCGGCTCGACTCGTCGACCTCGGGCGCGACCCGCGAACGGCGCTTCGCCGTGTCGTCTCCGAACGAGTTGCTCGTATTGAGCGATTGCCTGGTTGCCGAGACGACGGGTGACCTGCTGACCTCGGGTCCCGTGCAGCCGACGTTCGACGGGCCCATGGACGAGCCGGCCGTGCTCGTCTGCACCCAGGGAAGCCATGACGTGTGTTGCGGATCGGACGGCGCTCGCCTGGCCATGGCCTGTGAGAATCTGTCACTTCCACGCGGGTTCCCGCAGCCCAGGGTCTTTCGGGTCAGTCACACCGGTGGTCATCGATTCGCCCCGACCGCCATGACCCTGCCCGACGGCCGGATGTGGGCCTACCTCGGCGCCGTCATGGTGGCCGACATCATCACCGGCACCGGCGACCCGGCCCAGGTGGCCCCATACTGCCGGGGATGGTGGGGGGCTGATCGTGGTCCGGCCCAGGTGGCCGAGCGGGCGGTGTTCGCCGAGATGGGTTTTGCTCTCGACCGCCGTGGTCGCAGTGTCACCGAGGTCCAGCCGGGATCCTATGTCGTCGAGGTCGATGGCCGGAGTTCGTGGTCGGTCGTTGTCGAGCTGTCACGCGAGGTGCCGACCATCGCGTGTCGACAACTCGGTGGTCAGCCGGTCAAGACCGCTCAGGAATACGTGGCCTCCGCCCAACGGATTGCGGGGACGAGCGAGCTTTGAGCTCGGCTCTGCCGTAAGCGTTCAGAAGGCGATGACGCTGCGGGCGACGCGGCCCGACGTCATGTCCTCGAATCCCCGGTTGATCTCGTCGAGCGTGATGGTCTGCGACACCATGTCATCGAGCAGGAGCCGGCCGTCGAGATACATCTGGATGAACCGGGGCATGTCGGTCCGAAACTGATTCGATCCCATGTTGGAGCCGGTGAGTGTCTTCTCGTCGAGCAACGCAACGCCGTCGACCTCGACCTTGGTCCCCTCCGGTATCAAGCCGATGACCACGGCCTTGCCGCCCTTGCCCAGCATCTGAAAACACTGCTCGGCCGTGGTCTTGGTGCCGACCGCCTCGAAGGCGTAATCGGTGCCCAACTCATCGGTCAAGCCCATGACGGCGGCCACCGGATCGTCGACCGATGCGTCGACGGTGTGGGTCGCCCCCATCATCTGAGCCAACTCGAGCTTCGACGAGAATCGATCGACCGCGATCACCCGGTTGGCGCCGGCGATGCGGGCACCCTGAACGGCCGACAGGCCGATTCCGCCACAGCCGACGACGACAACCGTCGAGCCGGGCTCCACCCGGGCCGTACGGAACACGGCACCCAGTCCGGTGGTCACACCGCAACCGATGAGAGCGGCCTTGTCGAACGGGATGTCCCGCCCGATCTTCACCAGGGTGTGCTCGTGGACCAGCATCTGCTCGGCGAACGATGACAGGTGCAGGAACTGGTGCAGCTCCTCGCCGTTCGGGCGGGAGAGGCGCGGCCGGTCATCAGCCGCCCTGACCAACTCGGTCGCCTTCTTGAGGCAGCGGACGGGGTTGCCGCTGATGCACTGCCGGCAGTGACCGCAGAAGGCGGAGAGGCAGGTGATGACGTGGTCGCCGGGGGCCACGTAGGACACCTGGGAGCCGACGGCCAGCACGACACCGGCCGACTCGTGGCCGAGCACGGTCGGGCACGGGTGGGAGTACAGGCCCTCCATGAAATGGAGGTCGCTGTGACACAGGCCGGCCGCCCTCGTTTCGATGCGAACCTCTCGGGGTCCGGGGTTGTCGAGTTCGACGTCCTCGATGTCGAGCCGACCGGGGATGGCGTTGAGCACGGCTGCTTTCATCGCGGCCGAGCCTACTCGTTAAACGGTGGCCGGGCTTACTCGTCGTCGGTGTCGCCGGCGCTCTCCGCCAGCTTGTCGATCGAGGCCACGAACCGTTCGAGATAGTCGGCCAGCTGGACCTGCTCGGCTTCGCTGAACTCCGACAGCATCAACGTCAGCCCGCTCTGGACACGGGCGCTGATCTCCGCGTACCGCTCCTGACCGGCCGGTGTGACCTCGACCTGGATCGACCGCTGATCCTCGTCGTCGCGGGTGCGAGTGACCAACCCCTTCTCGACCAGGCAGTTGACCGCCCGGGTCGTGGAGGCGGGCGTGATTCGCATGGCGTCGGCCAGCTCACCCATCCGCAATGGACCACTGAGGCAGACCAGCGACAGGGCGTCGGCGAGCGCCAGGTCGAGAGGGCCACTGTCAGGTGAGGTGTAGAAGTACTCCCGGACCTTGACCGCCCCCGCCCCTCTCCGCATGGCCCGCCAGGCTCGGCCGACTCGTCGACGGATTTCCTCGTCGACGTATCCGGACGTCGATTCCGCCTGGGAATCGGGGGATGAGGTGACAGTCATTGGTTACGAGTGTGGCCGCTGAGGACCATAATTGCTAGTTTCGGCCGGTCAACGGTTGTCTTCGGACGCCGCGTCGTGAAGCCGAAGGGCCCGCCTCGACACCTCCGACAAAGGGATCGACAACGCTCGAGCCGCCATCGCGACGTCATCGAACTCGGGCTTGGCTCCGGCCGGGCCGATCTTGATCCTGACGGCGTGGCCGGCGACCTCCACGGTCTCGAATCGGCGGGGCTGGGCCAGTTTTCGCACCGTCGAAAACCGGAGGCCGAGCGTGGCCGTTTCGGTGAGAATCGTGTCACACAGCGTGTTCACCATCTCGGTCCGGGCCAACACGTTGAGTTCCACACCGGGGCGCCCCTTCTTCATCACGATCGGGTGGGCCCAGGCGTCGTCCGCACCCAACTCGAGACACCGGTCGATCGTGTGGGCGACGATCTCACCGGTTGTGTCGTCGAGGTTGGTCTGGATGATCGTCGATTCGCCGAGGGTCGGCCCGTCGTCGGCGGTGAGACCGAGAGACGGCTCCCGAATCAAGTGGGCCGACAGAACATTGGGGTGGGTCGCCGGATCGCGGCCGCCGGCGCCACGGGCGACCCCGACGTGCGTGCCCGACGGGAGTGGTCCGAACTCGTCGGTCATCGTGGCCAGGAGGGCGGCGCCGGTGGGTGTCACCGTCTCGCCGGCCACGTCGAGGCCCCGCACGGGCAGGCCCCGCAGCAGGACCGCGGTGGCCGGGGCCGGCAGCGGGAGCTGACCGTGGGCCGCCTCGACCACGCCGTGGCCGAGCCCGATCGGCCCGCACACGACCCGCTTGACATCCAGCTCGGTGAGAGCCAGCCAGGCTCCGACGATGTCGATGATGGCGTCGACCGCTCCCACCTCGTGGAAGTGGACGTCGTCGATGTCGACCTGATGGATCGACGCCTCGGCCTCGGCCAGCGCGCGGAAGGTACGTCGGGCCCCGATGATCACCTGCCCGGGGAGGGCGGAAACCGCCAGGAGTTGGTCGATGCTCGACCAGCTGCGGTGTCCGTGGCCGGACGATGCGGCGGCGGCGTCGGTGCTGACCTCGATCCGGGTGGCGTTGAGCGATCCTCGGGACACGGAGGACTCGGAAAGGGACCAACCGTCGACCGCCAGGGATTCGAGACCGTCGACCAGACACGACAACGGAGCCCCCAGTCCGACGAGCACACCGAGCACCGTGTCGCCCGAGGCGGCGAACGTCGGATCGAGCCACAGCACCGGACGGTCGGCGGTCACGCGGTCGTGTCCTCACGGGTGTTCCGGCGGGGGAGTGTGCGGAGAATACGGTGGGCGGCGCAAGCCGCGCCGTAGCCGTTGTCGATCCCCACCACCGAAATGCCGGGGGCGCAGCTCGTCAGCATCGACAGCAACGCCGTTTGACCCTCGAAGGCGGTGCCGTATCCGACGGAGGTGGGGACGGCCACGATCGGTTGGGCCACCAGTCCGGCCAGCACGGTGGGCAGCGCGCCCTCCATACCGGCCACCGCAACGATGACGTCGACGGTGTCAAGCGTGGGGAGTGTGTCGAGCAGCCGGTGCAGGCCGGCGACGCCGACATCGGTCAGGGTGTCGACCCGGTGACCGAGCGATTCGAGGGTCAACCGGCATTCCGAGGCGACGGCGAGATCCGAGGTTCCGGCGGCCACGACAGCGGCCGTGCGGCCGGTCGGCGGCCGATGGCGCCATGAGAGGGTGGCGTAGCCGGCCGTTGCCGGACCCACCCAGGCGGCCGGCTCGAGGGTGAGCAGCGCGTCGTACTGTTCGGCCGTGGCCCGGGTGGCGACGATCGCATCGGCCGGCGCGTTGCCGTTGTCGTCGGTGAGCAGATCCGTGACGATGGCCATGCACTGCTCAACCGTCTTTGCCTCACAATAGATGGCCTCGGGTAGATCGATGCGCCGGGTGCGGTCCCGGTCGAGACGAGCCTCAGCGTCCATTGTCGGATCGGGTCCGGTCGACGGCGCGGTCGACAGCATGGTTCAGGTTTCCGCTACGCAGGCCGGCGAGATCGAGCGTGATGTAGCGGTAGCCGATGTGGTCGAGGCGCTCCACGATCGCCGCTGCGTCGGTCGCTGCTCGGGCCAACTGATCGGCGGGCACTTCGATACGGGCGGTGTCGTCGTAATGGCGGACCCGAACGTCGGAGAAGCCGAGTTCCCGCAGTGCCGCCTCGGCCCGGTCGATACGCGAGAGCAGCGGAACGGTGACTTCGGTGCCGTAGGGAATCCGGCTCGACAAACAGGGCATGGCCGGCCGATTCCAGACGGGGAGACCCCACCGGTGGGCGAGGCGCCGGATAGCGTGTTTGTCGAACCCGGCCTCGACCAGCGGAAAGCGGGCGCCGCGCTCGGCGGCGGCCTGCTGACCCGGCCGATGATCGCCCAGGTCGTCCAAATTCACCCCCAGGGTGATGGGCCGGCCATCCGCCGCCGGTTCGAGTTGATCCATCAGCGCGGATTTGCACCAGAAGCATCGGTCGTGCCCGTTGGCGAGGTAGCGGGGATCGGCCAGCTCGTCGGTTTGGACCGCCCGCCAGGCGAAGCCGAACTGGGCGGCGAGAGATCGGCAATGCTCCAGTTCGCCGGTGGCCAGCGAGGCCGACGACGCCGTCACGGCCAGCGATCGTTGCGATTCCGGCCGAGCGGTGTCGGTACTGGTTCCGTAGGCGGTGCGACGGCTGTCGGCCCGGTGGGCGGCCACGGCCAGCAGGGCCGAATCGACACCGCCGGACAGCGCGACGACCACCGGACCCAGCTCCACCAGGACGTCGAGCAGTGAGTGTTCGAGGTTGGCCTCGGTCCTGTCGTCGGGTCCATCGGGCTCGGTGCAGCGTGTACTGGTCACCGCTTCAGGGTACGAGGTCTCCGACCCGGGACGGTGCTGTTTGGCCCCTGATCCGGTTCCTGGGCGGGGCTTCGGACGCCTTGGCCGGTCACAAAGGCCTGTCGAACGGCCAGCGTTTTGAACGTCGAGAAGCGCTCGCCGGACTTGAAGCCTGATCCGACACGGGTACCGATTCTTGGCGACAATTGGGCCGGTACGAGGTACAGGTACGAGGACGTTGACGGGGACCAGACGGCGCAAGAAAAGTAAATCGGGCCTGGAGACCCGCAGGCGAATCATTCAGGCTGCTCTCGAAACGGTGCGTCGTGAGGGTTTGGTGGGAGCGAGCGCTCGGACCATCGCCCGCACCGGCGACTTCAATCAGGCGCTGCTGTTCTACCATTTCGGTTCCATCGAGGAGCTTTTGCTCGAATCGCTCACCTGGGCCAACAACAGGCGGATGGAACAGTTTGCCGCCCGGTTCGAAGCGGCGAGCAGCGTGGCCGACCTGATCGATCTGGCCTACGACATCTACGTGTCGGAGGTTCATGAGTACCAGTCGGCGTTGGTGGCCATCGTCGCCGGCTGGCCGGCGGGCAGCGAGGTCGGGCAGCGGGTCATGGAGGTCCTGCGTCCGTGGGACGAAATGGTGCAGCTGTCGCTTCGACGCTGTCTCGACGGATCGGCGTTCGTGCAGATCATGCCCGCCCACGATCTCACGTTCGGATTGGTGTCGCTGCTCCTCGGTGTCGAGTTGAACGGCCGCTTCGATCGCGATGAGAATCGAACGAAGTCGTTGTTCAGCGCCCTCCGGTCCGCCGCCGACACGCTTTCATAGCTCACGTCATTCCCGAGCTGTCGCTGCTCGCAATCCCTGATCGTTGGCGAAGGCATGAAGTGTCGCCCGCCAGGCTGCGGGGGCTGACCGAATGCCAATGGGAGCTTCCGCGGGACGGCTCAGCCATCGTTGCAGCGCCGAGAAACGAACCTCAACGGCGTCGTCAACCGCCGCTTCATCGATGGTTCGTGATGCTGCCTGCTGATACCTGTCGGTAAACCATGACCGGAATCGGCGGTAGCGGTCGAGGTCTCCGAGCTTCCACGAATCGAAGAGCGTCATGTACAGGCTGTTGCCGACTTCGAATTCGACCGAGCCCTGACCGCAATCGTCGAAATCGATGATCCTGGGCCCGGACGATGTGATGATCACATTGGTGTCGGCGAAGTCGCCATGAATCAGCCGGCCAGGCGACAACCACGTATCGTCCGTTCCTTTGAGCGCAGCCACCGGAGGAAGATCGGCTCCGCTCAGAGCGGACATCGACTCGTGCAGCGATGCGAGCGTTTCGGCCATCGCCTCGACATCGACGCGGTCTTCACTGCTAGGAGCCCTGCCGTCCACATACGGGTAGCAGACCGCCTGCCAGCTCTCGACATCCGCGACGAAATCCGCAGCCAAACCGACAGGGCCCACCACAGCGGCGTTGATTTCGGCGAGTCGGTGTACCAACCCGGCCCGCTGCCTGACAAGCGCAGGATTGTGCCCATCGCCGAACATCTTGACTATCAACTGGCCAGTCCCGGCAGACGCCAGGAAGACACGTGACTGGTGACCGGCATGTATCTCGTAGACCGGAGTCAGCCCAAGCTGCTTCCAGACCACAGGCGAAGGATCGGAGATTCTCCGGGATCCGCCGTCTTGGTCGGGATTGGTCACACTCAATCCTGCCATCGTGCGGTCGTCGTTGCGGGCAGCCCTCACGAGTCACGTTTCCATTTGTTGTGAGGATCGCAAAGGATCTGTCCGTTTGACAGTTTGGTCGGGCCTCCTCGGGAATACGGTTGGATGTGGTCGGCCTGCAACCACGCGAACGGTGCGTCACACCCCGGAATCTGGCATCGGCCTCTTGCTCGGATGAGGAGGACCTGTCGCATCCACGGCGGGAACGACCGTGTCTTGGCCGCCACATCGATCGGTCTGGATTCGGGGTCGAACACGATCCGGCGGAACCGGCAAACCGCCAGTGCCGTCGCCGCAAGCTTCGGGTGGATCGGGGTGCCGTCGTCGAGTTCACAGCGGCGGTTGATGTCACCGTGGTCGGGTTCCACGTTGACATCGAGCCCCTCGGCGAGTTGCCGGGTGATCGTTTCGGCCAGTTCTTGTCCCATGACCAGGTTGATCAGCGGGGTGATCGACGAGTCGCCACCGTGTTGGCTGCCTCTCACGATGAGGTTGATCAACGCAGCACCCTGTCGTTGGGTTGGTGTGCGCTTCACACCGGCCTCGGCGTCGGCTCGGAACAGTGTCTGAGTTTCCACATCCAGGAGCCGGCGGAAGGCTTGGCCGGTGAGCGCATCGAACGAGAACCGGCCGCTCACCGACCCGTCGGAATGTTTGCGGTAGCTGCACACGGTCTTCATCACGTCCTCAGCGGGTTCGCACCCGTCCGGGTCCGCGGCGTTCAGCCAGTAGATCAAGACGTTGACGAAGTCGGAGAAGTCACAATCTCGAGCGGCGGCCACCAGCGTGTCTTGGGATTCGATCAGTTGATGATGGACCCGGTGGTTGTCGAGCTTGTGCAACTCCTGCACGTGGCGGTGCGACAGTTCACCGGCGGCGAACCCCCGAGCGAAGATCGGGAAGTCGATCAACCAGTGGCCGAGCTTGGCCAGCCGCCGCAATGCTCGGGGATCGGCGTTGGTCGAGTCGGCGGCGAAATCGATGGCGTGGCGGAATCCAAGTGCCTTGAATGCTCCGGGCCCCTCGACCGCATCAGCGGCAGCGGCCAGCGTGGCACAGCGCAGCGCCTCGAACCGAGAGGCCAACCGCTCCAGCTCGCTGGCCCGTTCGGCCAATTCGACAGCGGAGAGGCACGACAACGGCACGCCAGTCGACTGTTCGAGTGCCTTCTCCAAGTCGGCGAGGTCGCCGCCAGAGGTTGGTGAATGATTGCCGCCGCCCAACACACTATCATTCTATCAAACAAGTGTTCGAGAATCAATCGTCTAAATCAGTATTTTGAAGATATCAACAGTAAACGTTCTTCCCGATAGAACCATCGGGCCGATCGATGGAGATCCGTGAAGTTTTTAGAACATACGTTCGATCCATGGGTTACACTGTGAGGGATGGGGTTCCAGAATCCGCCGGTTCCCTGGCGTCGTATCGAAGAAACGCTGTCGGGTAAGGGTGAGGGGCTGGGTGGGCCGGCCAACGGTACCCGCGAGCCCGACGGGAGGGGGAGCGCCAAAGCCCGTGGCGCACAGGCCCGAGGCGGGGGACGGGAACTCAAACAGCCGCCGGAGGCCGCGGCCTGGGGCCCCGGGGCCAACGGGGGCGACAGCCCGGCCTGGTCCTACGTCCGGCCCACCTACCGGGCCCCGGCCATCGAGCGGCGTCCGTCGGCCACCCCCTATGCCGAGCTGCACTGTCACTCCACCTTCAGCTTTCTCGACGGCGCCTCCCAGCCGGAGGAGCTGGCCGAGGAGGCGGCCCGCCTCGACCTGAAAGCGCTGGCCATCACCGACCATGATGGGTTCTACGGCATCGTCCGGTTCACCGAGGCGGCCCGGGTCGTTGGGCTACCCACGGTTTTCGGGGCCGAGCTGACCATCGACAAGCTGGACGTCTCAGCGGGTCAACCCGATCCCGACGGCTCACATCTGCTGGTCCTGGCCCGTGACCCTGTCGGCTACGCCGCCCTGGCCCGGGTCATCAGCGAGGCCCAGCTGGCAGGCTCCAAGGGGGCACCCCGGATGGCGATGTCCGACCTCGACCGCTGGGTCACCGACGCCGAGATGGAACACTGGCTGATCCTCACCGGCTGCCGTAAGGGCCTGGTGCCCCGGGCACTGGAGCGGGAGGGTCCGGCGGCGGCCGAACGGGGGTTGCACAGGCTGGTCGACCGGTTCGGCTCGGCCAACATCGCCGTCGAGTTGTGGGATCACGGCGCCCCACTCGACAGCGCCCGCAACGACGCCCTGGCCCGCCTCGCCGTGACCGTCGGCCTCGACGTGGTGGCCACCAACAACGTGCATTATGCGTCGCCGGCCCGCCGTCGCCTGGCCACGGCCATGGCCGCGGTGCGGTCCCGACGTTCACTCGATGAGATCGAGGGATGGTTGCCGTCGGCGGCCGGCGCCCACCTCCGCTCCGGCGACGAGCAGGCCCGGCGTTTCGTCCGCTACCCGGGAGTGGTGGAACGAGCGGCCGAGCTGGGGTTGGAGTGTGCGTTCGACCTGTCGCTGGTGGCCCCCAACCTGCCGCCCTTTCCGTGTCCAGACGGATTGAGCGAGATGGGCTACCTGCGGCGGCTGGTTGAGGAGGGCGGGGTGCGTCGCTACGGCCCCCGGTCGTCGAACGACGAGTTCGCGATCAAGGCGTGGGCGCAGCTCGACAAGGAGTTGGATCTGATCGAACACCTGGGTTTCCCCGGCTACTTCCTGGTGGTGTGGGACATCGTGGAGTACTGCCGCCGTCGCGACATCCTGTGCCAGGGAAGGGGCTCGGCGGCCAACTCGGCGGTGTGCTACGTGCTGGGGGTGACGAAGGCCGATGCGGTCAAACTCGGTCTGCTGTTCGAGCGGTTCCTGTCGCCGGAGCGAGACGGCCCGCCCGACATCGATCTCGACATCGAGTCCGACCGGCGGGAGGAGGCCATCCAGTACGTCTATGACCGCCACGGTCGCCGTCACGCCGCTCAGGTGGCCAACGTGATCAGCTATCGCCGCCGCTCCGCCATCCGGGATGCGGCCAAGGCACTGGGTTACGGTCCCGGGCAACAGGACCGGTTCTCGAAGTCCATCGACCGTTGGGGTGCAGCGGCGACCCATGACGACGAGCTGCCGACCGACGTCGTCGAGTTGGCGGCCGAGTTCGAGACGCTGCCACGCCACCTCGGCATCCACTCCGGGGGGATGGTGATGTGCGACCGGCCGGTGATCGAGGTCTGCCCCGTCGAGTGGGGGCGGATGGCCGACCGTACGGTTCTGCAGTGGGACAAAGACGACTGTGCGGCGGCCGGGCTCGTCAAGTTCGATCTGCTCGGGCTCGGCATGCTGTCAGCCTTGCATTACACCACGTCCCTGGTGGCGGAGAACCATGGTGTCGAGATCGACCTGGCCGATCTGGATCAGGAAGACGCCGTCTACCGCATGTTGTGTCGGGCCGATTCGGTCGGCGTGTTCCAGGTGGAGTCCCGGGCCCAAATGGGCACCCTGCCCCGGCTCAAACCCCGCACGTTCTACGACCTGGTGGTGGAGATCGCCCTGATCCGACCCGGGCCGATCCAGGGCGGTTCGGTCCACCCCTACATTCGCCGTCGTAATGGCCAGGAGCCGGTGACCTACCTCCATCCGCTGCTGGAGAACGCGCTCGAGAAGACCCTGGGGGTCCCGCTGTTCCAGGAGCAGCTCATGCAGATCACGATCGACGTGGCCGGGTTCTCGGCCGGAGACGCCGACGAACTCCGTCAGGCTCTGGGGGCCAAGCGGTCGCGCCGGCGCATGGAGCAACTACGGGAGCGGTTCGAGATCGGGGCCGCCGAGCGAGGTGTGCCGGCTGAGACCATCGGCAAGATCTGGAACAAGCTGGCCGCTTTCGCCAACTACGGGTTTCCGGAAAGTCATTCGATCAGCTTCGCCTACCTCGTCTACGCCTCGTCGTGGCTGAAGCTGCACTATCCGGCCGCGTTCTGCGCCGGACTGCTGCGGGCCCAGCCGATGGGGTTCTATTCTCCGCAGTCGTTGACCCAGGACGCCCGTCGCCATGGGGTCCCGACGTATGGGCCGTGCGTCAACACCTCGGCGGCGGAGGCGTCGTTGCAGGAGCTGTTGCCGGGCGATGAGGCGCCCCGGGTGATCGTGGCCGGGGGCACGCTCACGGCGGCCGAAACCGAAGCGGCGGCCGCGGAGATCCTGGCTGAGCGCCGTGATCACGGGTGGGCGGTGCGGTTGGGTCTCGACTCGGTGCGCCACGTCGGCGACGAGGTGGCCGAGCGCATCGCCGTGGTCCGGGCCGCCGGCGGACCCTACGTCTCGATCGAGGACGTGGCCCGTCGGGCCGACGTCGGGCAGAAGGCCCTGGAGGCTCTGGCCACCGCTGGCGCTCTCCCTTCTCACAACTCTTCCGGAAAAATCCGCGCATCAGCAGCGTCTGGTGCAGGAAGAATCGAGGGAGGGGCCGGGAGGCGGCAAGCGCTGTGGGAGGCCGGGGCCATCGCCCAGACCGGGCCGGGGCAACTGGAGGGCATCGTGACCGGCACCACCGCCCCCCGACTGCCGGGCATGGGCGAGCACGAAGAGGCGCTGGCCGACCTGTGGGCCACCGGTGTCACCTCCAAACATCCCACCGGATTCCTGCGACAGGATCTTGCCGACCGGGGGGCGACGCTGGCCTGCGATCTCACCAAACTCGATCACGGGGCCAAGGTGGTCGTGGGAGGCGTGGTCACCCATCGCCAACGGCCGGCAACCGCCTCGGGCACCACCTTCCTGGGTCTGGAAGACGAGACCGGGCTGATCAACGTGGTGGTGTCGGTCGGTTGCTGGACCCGGTACCGGCGAGCGGCCCGTGGTTCACCCGCCCTCCTGGTGAAGGGACGGCTGGAACGCCACGACGCCGCAGTGAACATCGTGGCCGAGAAGCTCGAGCCGCTGGACGTCGGCCGGGTCCCCCGCAGCCGCGACTTTCGTTGAGTCCAATCGAGTCGGAGTTCGAGCACGAATCGGCCGTCCGCTAGGGTTGCCGACCATGGCCGACGCAGTAGTGCTTCTTCACGGGTTCGCCACCTCGGCGCGTCGGACGTGGATCGAGCCGGGCTGGGTCGATCTGTTGACCGAGGGCGGCCGGGCGGTCATCGCGCCCGACCTCCTCGGCCACGGTGAGGCCGACAAACCGCACGATCCCGAGGCCTACGCCCACGTCGAGCAGCTGGTGGCCGATCGCCTACCCAGCCGCCCGGTCGACGCGATCGGCTACTCGGCCGGAGCCCGTGTTCTCCTGGCTCTCGCCGCCGAGAATCAAGAGCGGTTCGAGCGCATCGTCCTGGGTGGGATCGGCGGCCGTCTGCTGGAACGACGGGAGGGCAATCCGGTGCTCGATGCCGTGCGAGGTGAGGCTGACCCCGCCGACGTGGTCGCACAGCGGTTCCACACGATGGCGTCGTCGGACGGCAACGATCCCGCCGCCCTGGCCGCCTTCGCTCAGCGGGCCCAGCCCCGTCTCGACCCTGAACAGCTCATGGCCATCGCCACCCCGGTGCTGATCATCATCGGCGACCAGGACTTCGCCGGCCCGGGAGAACCGTTGGCGGAAGCTCTCGGTAACGCCCGGGTCGAAACCCTGCGCGGTGTCGATCACTTCGGGCTGCCCAAGTCGTTCGACTTCATGGACAGAGCCTTCGACTTTCTCGGTGTCGACCCCATGGGCTGCAGGCCGTGATCCGCTCGGTTGCGACATCGTCGGACCACCGCGATCTTGTCGAGGTCGAGCTCCGCAATGACCGGTTGGCCGTTCACCTGTTGAACCTCGGGGCGACGTTGTGGGAGATTCGGCCGGCCGGTGAGCCGGGGGGTCTGACCCTCGCGCTGCGGGCAGCCGAGGACTACCTCGGCAATCCCGCGTACCTCGGGGTCACCGCCGGACCGGTGGCCAATCGGATCGCCGGTGCCGCCTTCATGATCGATGGGCGGCGTTACCGGCTCGAGGCCAATGAAGGCCCGAATCAACTCCACGGCGGACCGACCGGCTTCAGCCACCGGGTGTGGAATGCGGAAACCGTTGTCGACCCGGACGGCGCAACCAGGGAAGTACGATTCACCCTGCACCGATCCGACGGGGAGGGCGGCTACCCCGGCAATCTCGCTGTGAACGTCATCTACCGGCTCGACGACAACCGTTTGCGGTACCGGTGGGAGGCCGAGACCGACGCCCCGACCCCGGTCTCACTGACCAACCACGCCTACTGGAATCTGGCCGGCGCCGGCACGATCGCCGACCACGAACTGGCGGTACCGGCCGGCCGTGTCGTCGCCGTCGACGACGCTTCGCTTCCGACCGGCTCACTGCAGGCCGTCGACGGCACGGCGTTCGATCTCCGCACGACGACGATGCTGGGAACCGTGATCGAGCGGCTCGACGGAGAGGGCGTCGACCACTGCTTCGTCCTCGACGAATCGACGGCGGCCGAGGCCACGCCGATCGTGCTGACGCATCCGCCGTCGGGTCGACGGCTGGAGATCACCACCACACTGCCGGGAGTACAGGTCTATACCGGGCAGTACCTCGACGGGTCCGAACGCTTCGGCGGACACCGCCGTCACGGTGGCGTTTGCCTGGAAACCCAACATCTTCCCGACGCCGTCAACCGGCCCACGTTTCCGAGTTGCATCGTGGAGCCGGGGCGACCGGTCACCCACACCACCGAGTACCTGTTCTCCCTCTGAGACCAGGAGAGATCCAGCCGATCAGCGGCCCGGGCGGTTGGTGAGCACCACCCGGGCTCCCTGGTTGACGTCCGGGCGCAGTTCCCAGGCCTCCTCGTCGCCGTCGACGATTGAACGCACGTCGGGCACGATGGTCACGTCATCGACCTCCATGGTGAGTTGCAGCAACCGGCCGGGGCGATCGCCCAGCCACTGCCGGGTCGGATCGGGTGCGGGTTTGATCAGACGCAGGTTCCACGGGCCTTGTGTGACCACCGTGTAGTCACCGTCGGAATCCGTGCCCTGCTCGGCCACCGTCATGCCCAGCGGTCCGCTGAAGAGTTTGGTGGCGGCATCGAGATCGGCCACCAGATGTTTGATCCCCGTGAGGGTCGGCAGGTCGGCCTGCAGGCTCGGCGGCAGCGGAAGCGGGTCCTCCCAGTCGGCATCACCGCCGGGTTGAGCCAGCTGGATCACGATCCCGTGGCTCTGTTTCGGATGGAGGAACGCCTCCTTCCAGATCGGGCTCTCCAACTGTTCGTTGACGATGTCGTAGCCCGACGCGTTCGCTTCGGCCATGGCGGCCCGAATGTCGGGAACCTTGAAGGTGAGATGGTGGGGGCCGGGGCCATTGCGGTACAGGAACCGGCGCAGGAAGTTGGACCCATCGTCGGGCAGCGGTTGCAGGAACTCCAGCTTTGTTCCGCCGGCCATTCGGACCTGGGAGAAGTAGAAGGGCGTCGGCTCTCCGTCGGGCGGGCCACCGAGCCAACGGGCGCCGAGGTGGTAACAGTAGCGGACCACGTTGTCCCAGGCCCGCTGCGAGGCGAGCGCCAGATGGTCGAGTGTGGGACCGGTCAGGGGGGCCTCGTTCGCGGGCGCGTGGTCGTCGGCTTCGGAATGGGCATCGGCATCGGTCACCGGGTCAGTGAAGCATGTCGGGCTCGCTGCTGACAATCCCGCCGGTGATGCGGCGGCGCGGCACCGATTAGGCTCGTTTCCATCATGGCCACGCAACCCGAGTCCGGAACCGCTCGTCGTTTTCTCGTCGAGATCGAGGAGGCCGTTGGCGGCCTCACCGGGTCGAACGCCGCCGAGTTGTCGATCGGCGGCAGGGGCAGCCTGCCCAGCGTGTTCGCCACCTCCGATCTTGCCGTGGCGTCGGTGGCGGCGGCGGGACGGGCTGTGGCCCGGGTCGCTGAAACACTCGGTCAGGGTGGTCGGCGTGTCGATGTCGATCGCCGTCTGGTGTCGATGTGGTTCTGGTCGACCATCGACCCGATCGGCTGGAAGCCGCCGTCGCCGTGGGACAGCGTGGCCGGTGTGTACCGGGCGAGAGACCGCTGGATCCGTCTCCACACCAACGTGCCCGCTCATCGGAAGGCGGCTCTGGCCGTTCTCGAGCTCCACGACGATCCCGCCGTGCCCGCCGACCGTGAGGCGGTGGCCGCAGCGGTGGACACCTGGACGGCCGACGAGCTCGAATCGGCCATCGTCGCCGCCGACGGCTGCGCCGCGGCCCTTCGATCCGCCGAGGAATGGCGACAGCATCCTCAGGGCCTGGCGGTGGCCGGGGAGCCACTCGTCCACGTCGAACGGTTCGACTCCGGTGCCGCGCCCGGACCGGCGCCGACGGTGGTCGCCGGTCGACCGCTGGCCGGCGTCAGAGTGCTCGACCTGACCCGGGTGCTGTCCGGACCGATCGCCACCCGGTTTCTGGCCGGTCTGGGCGCCGAGGTCTTGCGGCTCGATCCACTGGACTGGTCCGAACCCGCCGTGGAGCCCGATGTGACCCGGGGCAAACGATGCGGCCGCCTCGACCTGCGAACCGCCGACGGTCGGGCCACGCTGCTGCATCTCCTGACAGGCGCCGACATTCTCGTCCATGGCTACCGCGCCGATGCGCTCGAGCGGCTCGGGTTGGGCGACGACGTCCGGCGGGCGAACGCTCCGGGACTGGTCGACGTTCGTCTCAACGCCTACGGCTGGACGGGCCCGTGGCGGAATCGTCGCGGATTCGACAGCCTGGTCCAGATGTCGACCGGTATCGCCCACACCGGCGGACGCCTGCTCGGCCCCGACCGCGGCCCCGACCTCGACCTCCGTGATCGTCCCGATATCGACGGTGAACAGCCGGTACCGGTGCCGCTGCCGGTCCAGGCCCTCGATCACGCCACCGGGTATCTGCTGGCCACCGCGGCGCTGCACGGCTGGGCCACCCGACTCGGTGACGGCCGAGCCACCACGGCGGCCGTGTCGCTCGCCCGAACCGCGCACCAGCTTCTCGGCGGACCGCAGACCGACCCGAACACCTCGATCGCCGATCCGGTCGAGGAGGACTGGGAGGCCGAACTGGAGCACACCATCTGGGGCCCGGTCCGACGGCTCCGTCCGCCGGTGATCGTCGAGGGTGTCGACTGGCGCTGGGACCGTCCGGCAACGCCGCTCGGTACCGAAACCCGACTGGAATGGCTCGGCAACCGCTGAGTACGGCCGCCACCGGCTGATTATCCACTTGATGGGTGGGGTCACGATTCGTACGATGCCACCATGAGCGCGCCCGAACAGCTCCCACCGATCCGGCACGGTGATGTTCTGTCGTGGGCCACCGACCTCGACTCCCAGACGCTGGCCCAGGCCCACCGGACGGCCGCGCTCGACTTCGTGCACAAGCCGGTGGTCCTCATGCCGGATGCCCACCTCGGCATCGGGGCCGCGGTGGGCTCGGTCGTCGCCACCCGCAACGCGATCATCCCGGCCGCCGTCGGGGTCGACATCGGCTGTGGCATGGTGGCCCTCGAGACGGCGTTCACCCGTGATCAGGTCGACCCCCATCTGCCCAGGATTCACGGCGCCATCGCCAAGGCGGTACCGTCGGGCCAGCCCCGCCGAGGTCGGCCCAAGGCCGGGTCACACGATCGACCGGTACGGTCGAAGACGCTCGACCGGCTGATCCGCACCGCACCGGATGTCCGGTCGGACCGGTTCAACGCCGGCAAGATCGCCGCCCAGTTCGGCACCCTCGGTGGCGGCAACCACTTCGTGGAGCTGACCGTCGACGAGACCGATCAGGTGTGGATCGTGTTGCACTCGGGGTCGCGAGGCCCGGGCAACCTCTTCGCCCAGGAGCACATCGGTCGGGCCCGCCGGGACATGGCCAGAGCCATCGAGTCTCCACTCGAGGATCCGGATCTTGCCCATTTCGTCCAGGGAACCCCGGAGTTCGATGCCTACATCGACGGCATGCTGTGGGCTCAGGACTACGCGCTCGAAAACCGGGCCCGGATGATGGAGGCCATTGTCGGCGTGCTCGCCACGGTGATGGGTGACCGGGCCGGCCACACCGGACCGGTGACCAACGGACCGCCGATTCAATGCCACCACAACTACGCATCGTGTGAGATCCACGACGGTGTGAAGATGTGGATCACCCGGAAGGGTGCCATCGACGCCTCCGAGGGCAGGTGGGGCATCATCCCGGGTTCGATGGCGACCGGGTCGTTCATCGTCTCCGGGCTCGGCAACCCCGACTCCTACCGGTCTGCGTCGCACGGTGCCGGTCGCCGGCTGTCCCGGCGGGCCGCTCGTCGTCAGCTCAGCTCCGAGTCGCTCGAGGAGGCAATGCGCGGTATCGCCTGGAACGACGATGCCGACGCGCTGCTCGACGAGCACCCCGACGCCTACAAGGACATCGACGAGGTGATGGACAACCAGCGGGACCTCGTGAAGATCGAGTACCGGCTGGAGACCATCCTCAATTACAAGGGTTCGTGACGGCGGTCGGGGTTCCAGAGCCGAACCCAGCCCGACTCGACCTCCAGTTCGGCCTGCTCGTAGCCCGGCTCACCCGGCAGCAGTACCCGATAGGCACCGCCCGGGTCGGCGACCCGGACCCGCTGATAGGGGAGTCGTCGCCGGGCCACGTCCATCGCCTCGCTCACGGACCGGTAGCGGGCCAGACAGGCAACCATCCGCACCGTCGGCGACATCATCGCCATGCCGCCGTCCGACCAGCGGGCCAGCGCGTCGGCAGGCCGAACCCATTCCCAGTTCACGATCTCACCCTCGTCATGACTCGGCTCCTGACCGGGCGGAGCCTGGGCGATGAAGAAGCGGGCGTCGAACCGGCGGGGCGGGCCCAGCGGGGTGATGAAGCGGGCCACCTCCTCGACCAGCGTGGCGTCGAGGACGATGCCCTCGGCCAGCAACAGGTCGCCGAAGACGGACTCGTCGGTTTCCAGCTCGGCCCGCATCCGGGCGACGAGGTCCGCATCGGCGGCGCCCGTGACGGCGGTGCCGGCCGCCAGCAAGATCCCCGCCTCCTCGAGGGTTTCCCGACAGGCGGCCAGCCACCAGGCCAGACCACCTCGGTCCACACCGAGGATCTCGGAGGCCTCGGCGTCGGTCAGGCCGGACATCAACCGATCCATGTCGTTGCTGTGGTCCTCCGGGTCGACCCGGCCACCGGGAAACACCCAGCTGTCGGCGGCGAACACCACTTTTGCCGTGCGGTGAACGAGCAGCACGTGCAGGTCGGGACGGTCATCGACCAGCATCACCGTGGCCGCGGGCTGAACCGGAACCTCGTCGGGATCGTAATCGGGGTCGCTCCCGGTGCCGGTCATCGGCCCAACCGTAGTGGCCGGCGGCTCGAGCGGTTGGAACCGGACGTCAGCTCTGGGAGTCGATCCGGGCCAGCAGCGACGCCGTTTCGACGGCCTGGGCCCGGAGTGCGTCCCAGGCCTCATTCCCCGGATCGCCGGACTGGAGCCCGGAAACCCCCGGCAGGAGGTAGAGCCGGAACTGGATATCGCGACGTCCGGTCTGGAAGCTTTCCAGGCAGGGTGTGCCATAGCCGAGATTGCCGTAGTCGTTGAGGGTCTCGAAGGCACCCTCGGGCAGAAACCCGGCGTCGACTCCGGTTCGGCTTGGTGGGACGCCGGCCATCAGCCACAACAGGAGCGGCTCGTTGGGGTCGGTCTGGTCGCTGAGGGTGATCGCCAGCTCGCTCACCCCGCCGGGAACGCCGGACCAGGCGAGGTTGGGGAAGACGTTGTCGCCGGCGCAGGTGGCCGAGACGGGTATCTCGTCGCCCGGCCCGAAATCGGGGCTGGACAGCACAACACCCGATTCGCTGGGCTCCATCGGTGGGGCCGAGGTCGGCGGGGCCGGGCGGGTGGTCGTGGTCTGCCACTCGGCGGGTTGAGCCAGCTCCCGCCCGTCGTCGGCGCAGGCGGACACGATGAGGGCGCTGACGACAACGGCCAGCGTGAACGGGAGGAGGGATCTCCATCGGTCCCGGAATCGAATGTCGAGCTGCGCCCCGTGTTGCACCTGATGGAGCGTAGCGTCCCGGATCGCCCGGTCGGTGGCGGGTACCGGGATGACACCGAGATCAAGGATCGGTCATCCGGGGGATGGCTTGGCCGATCGTTACCATTGACACGTCATGTCGTCGACCGCCCCTCCCCGAGCATGGGAACGAGCCGCACTCTGGTGGCGATCCCTGCGGCACTCGTCGTCCTCTCCTGCCCCACAGCAGACCTCCGAGCGTCTCGCCCGGAGCCGTCGCCTGCTGTCCGCCCCCCGCCGGGCGTGGCGACCGCTTGGTGGTCTGCTCGGCCCCGCTGTCGGCGACGCCAGCCAGAGCCTCGGCGCCTTGGCCCTCTCGGCCACCACGAGCCTCATCACGGGTCTGACGCTGGCGGCGTTCACCGACACACTCGAAGAATTCCCCGGGTTGTTGCTGTTCATCCCCGCCGCGATCGGCTTGCGGGGCAACGTGTTCGGTCCGCTCGGTAGCCGCCTGTCGACCGCCATCCGGACCGGAACCTTCTTCTGGAGTCGACGGCCGGAATCGTTGCTCGGCCAGAACGTCATCGGGGCGCTGCTGTCGTCGCTGGTGGCGGCCGTCGGGGTGGCGACCGTGGCCGAGGTCGTGGCCTTGGCGTTGGCCGGACGGGGCGTCGATGTGATCGGCTGGGCCGACTTCGTGGTCGTGTCGGTGGTAGGTGGCACGCTGGCCTCCATCCTCGTGCTTGCCATCACGCTCGGTTTGGCAGTGGCCTCCGCTCGATTCGGGTGGGACCTCGACAACGTGACCGCTCCGCTGGTCTCCGCCTCGGGCGATTTCGTCACCCTGCCCGCCCTGGTTCTGGCCACCGGTCTGATCCGCCGACAGTGGATCACCCGATCGCTCGCATTGATCCTGGTGATGTTGGTTGTCGTGGCTGCGGTGATCCTGTTTCGCAGCCGGCTGGTCGACGCCCGCCGGGTGGTGGTCGAGTCGGTCCCGGTGTTGCTGGTGGCGGGCACGCTGAGTCTGTTCGCCGGAATCGTGCTGGAGCGTTCGATCGACCGCTTTCTCATGTTCTCGGTGCTGGTGGTCCTGCTTCCCGGTTACCTGGCAACCGGTGGTGCGCTCGGTGGGATTCTTGCCAATCGGCTGTCGACGAAAGTCCACCTCGGCCTGGTCGAGCCGGCCCGTATTCCACAGGGCGAGGCCCGCCGCGACATTCGCATCGTCTACGGGCTGGCCCTGCCGATCTTCACGCTGCTGGCGTTGCTGGCCGGGACGATCGGTGTGGTCGCCGGCCGGTCGTCGCCGGGATTGACCAGCCTGATCGCGGCTGCGGTGACCGGCGGTCTGCTGGCCACCACGTTCGTCTGCGTGGTCGCGTACTACGGCACGCTGCTCGTCGTCCGCTTCGGACTCGACCCCGACAATCACGGCATACCGCTGGTGAGCGCCAGCCTCGACGTGGTGGGTTCGATCACGTTGATCGTGGCGCTCCTGGTGTGGGGCATCGCATGAGCGCCCGTCGTGTCCCCCGGGCCGTGTCACCGCCGTTCACTACACTGGTCGAACAGACGTTGAGGAGAGCCTGGATCTGATGGAATCCCGCAACCTGCGTGAGATGCTGGCCGAAGCCAAGGACACCAGCGAGTTGATGGTGGACCTGGCCTACGCCGCTCTGTTCTTCAATGACACCGATATGGCCGACGAGGTCGAGGAGCTGGAGCAGAAGATCACCGAGCTCGTCCACGCCATGCGCACGTTGTGCGTCATCGCCGTCCGGAACCCGCGGGAGGCCGAGGCGATGTCGGCGGTGCTGCAGGTGATCAGTGCCGTGGAGAGCATCGGCAACGACGCGGTCGACATCGCCCACATCATCACCCGTCAGCTGGGTATTCCGCGCCAGCTGGTTCTCGATCTGATGGCGGCCGAGGAGATCGCCCACCGGGTGGAGGTCCACGCCGGATCCCATTTCGCCAACCGAACGCTCAGTTCGTTCGAGTTGCCCGTGGTCACCGGTATGCGGGTCATGGCCATTCGGCGGGGCCGCCAGTGGGTCGTCGATCCCGGTGGTGACGACATTCTGAATCCCGGCGATGTCCTGTTCCTTCGCGGTTCGCCCGACGGCATCACCAGGTTGCGGGAACTGGCCGGCGCACCCTCGTGGTCGCCACCTCACGTCGAGGAGGCGACGGCACTCACCGATCTCGATCGGGCGGTCGACACGATCGTCGAGATGAAGAACCTGTCGGAGGTTGCCGTTGGTCTCGCCTATTCGGCCCTCGTGTTTCGCGACCGCTCCCTGGCGGCCGAGGTTCGTCACCTGGAGGATCGACTCGACGAGATGAAGATCCGGCTCGAACTGTGGGTGCTGCGAGCCGCCCGCGACGACGTCGACCCCAAACCGCTGCGTGGCCTGCTGCACCTGGCCGCCACGGCCGAGGATCTGGGTGATCAGGCGCAGCAAATGGTGTGGCTCGTCGAGAAACAGAGCGATCTCCACCCGGTGTTGCACGTGGCGTTGGGAGACACCGACGACGTGGTCGTTCGCATGCCGATGGCGACCGAGGCCCCGGCCGCGGGGAAGTCACTCGACGAACTCGATCTGCCCATCGAGCCGGGTTTCAACGTGCTGGCCATCGAACGCGATGGACGCTATCTCTACCGGCCCCGGCGTCACGTGGTGTTACGGGTCGACGACACGATTCTCGCCTCGGGCCCGGAGGAGGGAACCGAGGCGCTGGCCGAGATGTTCGGCTGGCGGCTGGTCGAGAATGAAGAGGGGGAGGACGAGCTCGAACCGATCAATTCGTGAGCGGCTCCGCTCGGGTCTCTCAACGTTCGGCCGGCAAGGTCACGGTTACGGGCTCGGCCCGTCGCCTGTCATCCGTCGGAGGGGCGTCGTCGGCCGAAGATCTGGTTCAGCTCGTCGACAACGCTGTTGATGGCCGGTTCACCGCCGAGTGTGACCGAACCGCCGGCATCGCCGTCCGCTGGAGGCGCGGGAGGGGTGGGCTGCCGGCTCGGTTGCGACGGCGGCTGGGTCGGCTGGTCGGACGGCATCGGACGAGCCGGTGCGGGCTCACCCGACGTCGACCCGGTTCGCGGTGAGATGTCGGGCGGCGGTACCGACGCGGTGGGAGGCATGGCTGTGGCCTCGACCGGTGTGGACGGCTTCAGGCGGCTCGGGTCGCGGGGCTCGTAGGGAGCGGCCGGCGGGAAGTCGCCGTCTCGCAGCATCTCGGCGATGCCGCCGATCGTGCCGAGCGTGGCGCTCATGTCGGCCGGCACGAAGATCTTCGTGGCCCGCCCATCGGCGATGCCCTGTAGTGCTTCCAGGTACTTGATGGCGATGACCCGGTCGTCGGTACCGGCGTCGTTGATGGCGCCGAACACATTGCGGATCGCTTCGGCCTCACCCATCGCCACCACTTCCTGGCGGTACTGCTCGGCATCGGCCTTGGTTCGAACGGCCTGGGCCTCACCTTCGGCGGTGAGGATGTCGCGCTGACGAACGCCTTCGGCGGAGAGGATCGCCGCCTGTTTCTCCCCCTCGGCCCGGGTGATCGCCGCCTCCCGTGCACCCTCGGCCTGGGTGACCACGGCTCGCCGGGTCCGCTCAGCCTTCATCTGTTCGTGCATGGCGCTCATGACATCGGGCGGTGGATCGATGCGCTGGATTTCCACCCGAACCACTCGCACACCCCACTTGTCGGTTGCGTCATCCAGGATTTGGCGGAGGGCGGCGTTGACCCGCTCCCGGGAGGTGAACGCCTCGTCGAGGGTCATCTCGCCGATCACGTTACGCAGATTGGTCTGGGCCAGTTTGGTGACGGCCAGGATGAAGTTCGAAATGTTGTAGAGCAGGCGCTGCGGGTCGGTCGGCTCGAAGTAGATGACGGCATCGACCGAGACGGCCACGTTGTCCTCGGTGATGACCTCCTGCGGTGGCACGTCGATGACCTGCTCCCGCATGTCGACCATGCGAATGCGCTCGAGAATCGGTTTGATGATGCGAAGACCCGGGTCGACGGTCTCCTTGTAGCGGCCGAGCTGTTCGACCACACCCTTCTGGTAGGGGTGGACGATCCGCACGCCGAGCACGACGTAGACCAGGATGAAGGCCACCACCAGGATGATGGCCAGCGATGCGAGTTCGAACATGATTGATGAAACCCTCCTTGGGTCAGCCGAGATCTTCGACCGGGGTCGGCTCGACGAGGAGACGGGTACCGAGAACCTCCACCACGCGAACCTTGGTGCCGGCCGAGAGTGCGACGCCAGGCGGCGTGTCGGCCCGCCACTCCTCGGAACCGACCTTGACCATGCCTGCGTCACCCGGCGTGGCGGGAATGGGGGAGAGCACGATGCCGACGGCGCCGACCAGTCGGTTCGCCCCGATGCCGGCGACGTCGGGCGCGTTGTCCTGCAGCCGCTTTGCGAACGGACGCATGCCGATGAACGTGGCGATGGAACCGATGACGAACGCCAACCAACTCCACAACGGCCCCGGCACCAGTGCGGCCACGACGGCGGCCAGCACCGCTCCGACCGCGAACGGGAGCAGGAAGAACGATCCGGCCATCAGCATCTCACCGATACCGAAGGCCACGGCTGCGGCCAGCCAGATCAGAGCCCACACAGCAGACTGGCTCATACTCGCACCCCTCACGCACACGGTTGACACAGGACCATCGAATCCCGGTGGCGACGTTGCGGATCCCGATTCCCGGAGGATCGTCGGAAGCCGCTCGGCGCCACCGGTTCGATCATAGCCACCCACTGCTGCGGAAGTACCGTCAATGCCGACCTGTTGGGCGGCGGAAAATGAGATGCGTCGACGAGTTGGTAGGTTGAATCGATGGCACACAACTCGACTGGGAGAATCATGAGCGTTCACGCTCACCCCGACGACGAGGCGTCGAAGGGTGCGCCCACGATCGCCCGATACGCGGCCGCGGGCAACGAGACCTTCCTCGTCTGCTGCACCGGTGGTGAGGAGGGCGAGGTGCTCAACAAGGCCATGGACCGGCCCGAGGTGCACGCCAACATGGCGGCGATCCGGGTGGCGGAACTCGAGCGTTCGGTGAAGGCCATCGGCTTCACGGAGCTCGATTGGTTGGGATATCGCGACTCGGGGATGGAGGGCAGCGAGGCCAACCAGAACCCGGCGTGCTTCTGGCAGGCCGACGTCGACGAGGCGACAGGCCGCCTGGTGGCGCTCGTCCGTCGCCATCGGCCCCACGTCATCATCACGTACTCCGACGACCAGCAGGGCTACCGCCATCCCGATCACCTCCGGGTCCATGACATTTCGGTGTTGGCTTTCGAGCGGGCCGGCGACCCCGACTGGTACGCCGAAGCCGGTGAGCCCTGGCAGCCGCTGAAGCTCTACTACTCGATGTGGAGCAGGGCCCGCATGCTGGCCCACCATGAGCTCTACGGCCGGCTCGGGCTCGAGTCGCCGTTCAAGCCGGAGTGGTTCGAGGAGCGGCCCGATCGAGATCATCGGATCACCACCCGCATCGACGTCACCGGGTTCTACTGGGCCCGCCGCGAGGCACTGCTGGCCCATGAGACCCAGGTCGACCCGGAGGAGTCCTTCTGGTTCGGGCTGCCCGACGATGAGGCCGTCGACGCCTATCCCCACGAGGATTACATTCTCGCCCGGTCCCTCGTGGAGTCGACCGTCCCCGAAGACGATCTGCTCGCCGGCGTCGATCTGGCCACGGTCGAGGTGGAGCGGTTGTGATGGAGCCGTTGAGCGAGGAGTGGATCGACGCCCTCGTGGCGGCATCGGCAGCCGCCGCCGCCGACCAGGTCGGCGATCGATCGGGTGTGATCGAACTCACCATCGGCCGGAAACGACGGGCGGTCCTGCGCATGGTCGACGGCCGTGTGGTCGGACCCTTCGACGGCGACGCCGATGAGATCGACGTCTCCGTTCCGTTCACCGACGATCAGCTTCGGGCCTACCTCACCGATGACGATTCGATCGCCCGGGCCTACATCCGGGGCGACGTCAAGCCGGTTGGCTCGACCGGACCGTGGCTGTCGTTCGTCGAACTCGTCGAGTCCGGCGCGCTGCACTCGCTGGGCTGAGACGGACACGGCCGTCCACCGGCACCGCTACAACTTGCGTTGTGCGTCGCGCAGGGTCCGGTAGCCGATCGTGATCGCGCCCGAACGCTCGAGCGCGGCCCGGAATGTCCAATCGTCGTTGACCAGGTGGGCGTCGCTGACATAGGCGGTCCAGCCGGGGCCCACCGATCGAATCTCCGGGGTATCGATGGCGGGTCGGATCCCGAGTTCGGTGACACCGGGTTGCAGCTCACGCAACGCCTGGTCGAGCATGGGCCGGGCCTCGTGGCCCCAGGGCGCGGCAACCACATGATCGGGCGTGAGGATGTTCTCGTCGGCGGCCAACTCGCGGGCCGGGTACCCGAGGTCGAGATCCGAACGTGGGAGCCCGATCGGCAGCCGGAACTCGACCGCCAAGTCGAGATACACATCGAACAGCTCGGGCCGAAGACACAGCGCCTGAAGGTGCGAACTCAGATGGGTGAGATCGAAGCCCCAGAGGATCGCACGTTCGATCTGGGCGCGGCCCTCCCGACGCACCTCCTCCACATCGGCGTGCTCGCCGAGATCGGTTGCGGTTCGGGGAAAGCCGCCGTCGCCGTCGAGTAGCGATGGCGCGTTGGTGATCGGGCCCCACCGGTAGAGGTCGTGCTCGGCCAGGAAGGTGAGGGAGAGGCCGACGTCCTCCCCGTGATGGAGGGCTGCCGCGGCGCGTGACCAGGGGCACGGAATCTGCAGGCCGGCGGAGGTGGCCACGCCGTGGCGGAGGCCATTGGCTATGGCATGGTTGGCGGCGTTGGATGACCCGAGACCGTGGCAGGTGATGATCACCAGCCGGTCCGTCGGACCGTAACCGAGCTGCTCGAGTAGTCGGCTCACGCCAACGACGGTAGCGCCGTGGTCGTGTCGAACCTACCGGTCGGAACCGCCCGCGGGCCACGACTCGGGTTGCGCATCCGGGATCCGGCCCGGGCCGGCGGGCTGACAGGAACCATCGTCTCCTCCCCGGCCTTCGACGGGCTCGAGCAGGTGTCAGTCCAGTGGCTGGTCCGGGCCGTCGCAGGCCCCCCACAGGCCCCGTCGGTCCGCTCTGGCCCGCTGTTCGGCGTCGAGAAACCGGCGCCGATCGTGATGGTTGGGTTCGTAGAACGCCGCGGCGGCGAATCCGTTCTCGATCAGGTGAAGGTTGACGGCGAGTCCGTCGTCGGCCCGACGGACGTGCAGGAGCAGCCGGCCGTAGTGGTCGCGACTGTCGGCGTCCCGGAACACCTCGACGTCGGTGCCGGGTGGCAGAAGACGTCGGAGCTCCGCGGATGCCTCGGCTCCGAAACACTGCTCCGGCGCCGTCGGGTGAACCGACTCCGGCGTGTCGACGCCGAGCAGCCGGGCCGTCTCGACCAGCGGCCCGAACTGGAGGCGGACCGTGTCGCCGTCGACGACCTCGACGACCGTCGCCCGCGCCGGATCGGCGACGGCGGACGGGGTGCAGCCGGCAACGACGGCCAGCACCGCCCACGACAGGACCGTCGGTGCGACCCGGAGGACGAGCATGACAGCAGACGGCATGGAGCCACCTCCGATGGACCCGAGAGGGGTCCGGAACGTTGGAGTGGAGGCAGCTGTTCCGGGGCCTCGTCGGAGCTGCGAGCGACGCAAGAGGGTCAAAGACGGCCGCCGCCACTGTAGCGGGGCCGGAAGAGTTGTTCCGCTGTTAACCCTGACGTCATCTCCTGACGTCCGGCCGGTTACCTCGCCGTCCTACCGTTCGGGCTGACAACCGCAGTATCGGCACGAGATCGCCTGTCGGATCGACCGGCGGGCGGACACACCGGGCGGAGTCGCTCCGGTGTCACGAGGAGAGGCACGTCCCTTGACCAAACGTCATCTGATCACGTTCTTCACGATGTTCCTGGCTCTCGGTTTTAGCGCGGCGGCCTGCGCCACCGATTCCTCCGATGATGCCGCCGGCGAGCCGATGGGTGACGGTGATGAGGCCGTGGTGGATCGTGGAGGCTGCGTCGCCGGAAACATCAACATTTCCGGCTCCTCCACCGTTGAGCCCATCAGCCGCCGGGCCGCCGAACTCTATGAGCCGATCTGTCCGGACACGGTCATCACCGTGAACGGGCCCGGTACCGGTGATGGCTTCGCCCTGTTCTGTGACGGTGAGACCGACCTCTCCGACGCCTCCCGTCCGATCAAGGAATCCGAGGCCGAGACCTGCGCGGCCAACGGCATCGAGTACACCGAGCTCAAGATCGCGTTCGACGGCATCGCCGTGCTGACCAATCCGGCCAACGAAGCCGTGTCGTGCCTGTCCTTCGTCGACCTCTACGCGTTGCTGGGTGGTGAGAGCGGGGGATTCGAGAACTGGTCCGATGCCGACGACCTGGCCGCTTCGCTCGGTTCCGACGTGGCACCGTTCCCCGACGCCGAACTCGTGATCTCGGCTCCCGGCACGGAGTCGGGCACCTATGACAGCTTCATCGAGATCGTGCTCGAAGGCGTGGCCGAGGAATCGCAGGGCGAGGGGTACCAGGCGATTCGCCGGGACTTCTCCGGCAACGCCAACGACAACATCATCATCGAGGGCATCGCCGGTGCCGACACCAGCCTCGGCTGGGTCGGGTTCGCCTTCGCGGAGGAGAACCGGGACCGCGTGAAGGAAGTGGCTGTCGCCGGGGAGCCCGGTGGTGCGTGTGTGTCGCCGACCGTCGAGACGATCGCGGACGGGTCGTACCCGGTGAGCCGTTCGCTGTACATCTACGTCAACAACGCCAAGGTGGGTGAGAACCCGGCCGTCGTCGGGTATCTCGACCACTACCTCGGCGACGCCTACACCGAGTCGGTCACCGCAGCCTTCGGTGACGGCGGCTACGTGGAACTTCCGGCCGACCAGCTCGACGCCACCAGGGCGGCGTGGGCGGCGGCCAAGGGCTAGGCAGGCGCCCGTGGGGACCGCGGGCGCTCGACAAGCACGACGCAAAGGGCCACGGCAGTCTCCCCACATGCCGTGGCCCTTTGACGTGCCCGAGCGGATCCTGCGCCGCTCGGCCGATGGAGGATCGGCTCTAGGCGGCCCGATCCACGAGAGCCATGGTCAGCTGGCCGTTGTCGGATTCGATGGGGTCGTCGTTGGATCGGGCACTGGCCAGAGCTGCCCGGGCGGCGGCGATGCCGGCCCGGCCGACCTCGATGGTGTGCCGGTCAAGCTTCCACGAATCCTCACTGTGAATGAGTTGTAGTTGTGCGCTTGCCATGTGTCCCATTCTGACGATGGGGTGTGACACTTTGGACCGATCGAGGCCTTCCGTCGACGAAATTTCCCGGATTTCCCGAATGTTCCACCGAGCAGGCCGGATTCGTCCCCTGGTGGGATCAGTCCCGGCCTTCCGTCCGGCGCTACCGTGAAGCGTCATGAGGCCCGAGACTCGCCGTTATGGCATGACGATTCCGTTGTCCAACGTTCGATTGCATCAGCATCGCGACATCTTCCGCCGGTTGGTCGACAGCGGCTACACGGACGTGTGGTCGGCCGAGAGCTCGGCCGGCGATGGATTCACCCCGCTGGCCCTCGCCGCCGCCTGGGCGCCCGAATTGCGGCTGGGAACCGCCATCGTGCCGGCCTTCACCCGCGGACCGGCGCTGTTGGCCCAGAGCGCGGCCTCCATGGCCGATGCCGCCCCGGGACGCTTTGTGATGGGTGTCGGGTCGTCGTCGAACGTGATCGTCGAACGGTGGAACGACATCCCGTTCGAGCAGCCGTATCAGAAGTGCCGCGACGTCATCCGGTTCCTGAAGGCGGCGATGGGTGGTGACAAGGTCACCGAGACCTACGACACGTTCGACATCAAGGGGTTCCGCCTCGATCTCGTGCCCGAAGAGCCTCCGCCGATCGTCCTGGCCGCCCTGCGGGGCGGCATGCTGCGCCTGGCCGGCCGGGAGGCCGATGGCGCCATCACCAACTGGCTGTCGGCCGACGACGTGTCCACGGTGTCGGCCATCGTCCATGAGGCCGCGCCGACCCTGGCCGACGGAACCGGCGCCGAGCGCGAGATGGTGGCCCGGTTGTTCGTCTGCCCCAGCACCAACGCCGAGGAGGTTCGGGCCAAGGCCCGTTTTGCCATCGCCGCCTACCTCAACGTTCCGGTCTACGCCGAGTTCCATCGCTGGTTGGGGCGGGATGAATCGCTTGGCGGTATGTGGGACGCCTGGCAGGCCGGCGACCGGAAGGCCGCCTTGGCCGCCATCCCGGATTCGGTGGTCGACGAGCTGTTCATCCACGGCTCACCGGACGAGTGCCGGGACCACATCGAGCGGTACCGGGAGAACGGCATCGACACCCCGGTGCTCACCGTCTTCGACTTCGGCGGGGTCGACCCGGTCGCCGCCATCGAGGATCTCGCTCCTCGCTGACCCGCCGTTCTCAGCCGCGGGAGACGGGAATCCAGACGATCATCAGGTCATCGACCGAGATGTCGGTCTTCTCCAGCGGCACCTCGAACGGCTCGATGGCCTGCGACTTGGTCAGCCACTCCGATTCGATGTCGAGAACGGCGTCGGCCAACTCCGCCTCGAGCTCGTCGAGATCCTCGATCTTCTCCGCCACCCGATTGCGGGCGCTGTCGAGTCTGGCCTCGCTCGATGCCTTCTGCCGGCTGCTCGACGACATCCGCCGAGCCGCCGTGGCCAGCCCGCGGGTTCGGCTGCGCCCTCCGAGGATTCCGCCCAGCACGGAGGTGCCGATATCGATCAGTTGCGCATTGCGGCGCCCGTCGGCCTGCACCTCCAGCTCCTCGACCCTGTCCTCGGCCTTGGCCAGCGCCTGTTCGAGTGACTCCCGCTTTCGCTCCAGCCTGTCCCGGATCTTCGACACCTCGGCGTCCATCTCGTCATCCGCGGCCTCCCGGCATCGAGCCGCAAACGCCTCCTGCGGTTCACCGGGGCGCGAGTAGAGCTTCAGATCCGGATTGACGAAGAGCTGGAAGGTCTCCTCGGCGGCGAGGTGGTTCTTCAGGTCGGCACCGAGCGAACGGACGTCGGACGCTCCGACGTCGAACGGCGGCAGGATGTAGGTCGGATTCGGAGGGGGCTCGGTGGTGAAGTCACGATCGTCGAAGTCGACGTTGACCGCGGAGTCGACGTCGAGCCGGTCGCCGGTCAGCGGGAGAATGGCCTCCCACTCCTCGTTCTGGCGAAGGTCGGCCTTCGTCTCGTCGAACAACAACGTCACCCTGGCCGCGATCGCGGCCTGGAGTCGATCACCGGCCGGGCCCATGTCGAGCTGTTCGAGCCACGGCGCCGAGGCGGTGACGTAGCGGACGGGAAGTGAATCGGGAAACGACGGGGCAACCGCCGTCTCGTCGTCGGCCAGGTTCACGGCCGGTGCGGCCGCAGCCACCGTCTCGGCCGGGGTCGCGCCGGGGGCGACGGTCGGTGCCGGGTTCGCGGTCGGCCCTGATGACGATGCCGTCGACGGTACCGAACCGTCGCCGAGCAGGTCGGCGACCTTGTCGACCATCAGCGAGGAAATCTGGTCGCCGGTCAGCGGACCGGCCAGGTAGCTCATGGCCCAGCGGGATGTGAGCACCGGCATGGACGACGACTTGGTGGTTCGCAGGAGGAACTGGCGTTTGCCGAGGCTCGAGATCGTGGCTTCCAGCTCACCGATGTCCGAGGAGCCGTCCGCGGTTCGCAGGCCATCGACGAGGCGGGCCTTGTCCTGTTCGGTCTGCAGCCGGCCGATCAGCCAGGTGCCGGCGTTGCTGATGGCCTTGTAGTCGAGATCGACGGGGTTCTGCGTCGACAGTACGAGCCCGACCCCGAACGCCCGCGCCTGCTTGAGTAGGGTCAGGATCGGCTTCTTCGGCGGCGGGTTGCCGACCGGGGGGGCCAGCCCCATCACCTCGTCGATGTAGACCAGCGCTCGGAGTTCGCCCGTCCCGGGCTGGCTGCGCATCCACGAAATGACCTTCGACAGGATGAGCGTGACGGCGAACTGGCGCTCGGTCTCCTCCAGGTGACCGAGGCTGACCACCGACGCCCGAGCCTTGCCATCGGGGCCCCACAGCATCGACGCGATGTCGAGCGGAGCACCCTCGGCCCACGCGGCGAAGCTGGGGGAGGCCAACAGGCCGTTGAGCTTGAGAACGAGAGCCTGCCGGTCCTTGGCCGGGTAGAAGGTGTCCAGTTCGAGCACGCCGAGCTTGCGAATCGGGGGATCGAGGAGTTGAGCGAGCAGCGTGGGCAGATCCAGATCGACGCCGGCGTCCCACGATCGGGCGATCAGGTTGGCCAGCAGGATGTGCTCGCGGCCCGAGAGGGGATCGGAGTGGATGCCGATCAGCCCGAGCAGCCCGCTGACCGTCGAGTCGATCTCATCCTGACGGGCCGACGGATCGGCGGTGGAGGGCACGCTCAGCCTGCCCAGCACGTCGAGCGGCACACCGGCGGTGGAGCCGGGTGTGTAGATGACGGGGTCGGCGGCCGCGGCCAGGGCGGACACGTCGTCGCCACCGAGGCCCCACGACTCGAGTCCGGACTGCCACATCTCGGCGGTCCTGTCGGCCAGTTCCGAGGTGGTCACCCCCTCGACCCGCGCCGTTCCGGCGTCCATCCACGGTTCGAACTCGGCAGCGCTCAGGCCCGGGAACGTCAGGCACAGGTTGCCGAGATCACCCTTCGGGTCGATGGCCAGCACCGGTACACCGGCGAGCAGCGCCTCCTCCAGCAACACGATGCCAAGACCGGTCTTGCCCGAGCCGGTCATGCCGACGATCACCCCGTGGGTGGTCAAATCGCCTGAGTCGATCAACACCGATTCCCCGGTGCGTTCACCGGTTGCGGCCTCGATCCGTTCTCCGATCAAAAGGTGCCCTGAAGGTCGTTCCATGGTGTTCAAGACTCGCACGTGTGGCTCTGATTCGCACCGGTTTGGTCCGGATTCCTCACTGCTCGGCGCCGGGCACCGGCACGCCTCGCCGAGAATCCGCATCGATGCACCGGCCGATGCATCGTGACGGAATTCTCATCGGAGAGTTTGCGTCGAGCAGTCGGATCCGGGAATGCTGGAGGAACATCGGTGGTTGTACCGGGAGCGGATGGTTCGTCCGTTCAGGAGTTGGCAGAGGAGCGGTTTTGACGGAGCTCGATGAACTTGAAGTGACACCAGTCACGACAATCGAAGAGGCAATGGCTCTCATCGACAAGGGTCTTGGCGGCTTGACCGAGCGGCAGCTGGTGTCGGCCTCCGAGATGGCCGATCTCCTGCTCGACGTGCGTTCACTGCTGAGCGACACGGTTCTTTCCGACTCCTCCGACGTCTAGGCGCAAGCGGTCAACGGGCCCGCAGGGGCCACAACCGTTGCGCGGCACGGCCCATGGCCATCCCGAGAAGCGCGCCGGCCACCACGTCCGACGGGTGATGCATCCGGTTGTGGATTCGGCTTGCCGACACGACGGCGGCCAGCGACCACCACACGGGCTTGAGCCGCGGCACCGCCGTCGACAGGAGTGTTGCGGTGAGGCAGGCGGAGCTGGCGTGACCGCTCGGGAAGCTCTTGGTCCGCGGGCGTCGAACCTTGTAGACCACGTCGGGCAGGAGCGGGGGACGTTCTCGGGGGATCACCGTCTTCAGCAGGCCGTTGACGAACGCCGACTCGACGCCGAGCGCCACGGCCAGCCGGATGGCGTCGGCGCGACGCCGGGGGCTGACGACCGCCATGGTCAGCCCGATGACGTGCCACGCCCGAGAGTAATCGGCGCCCTCGCTGGCCCAGTAGAAGGCTCGATCGGCCACGGGATGACCCCGAAGTCGTGTGAACCAGCCGTCGACGGCGATGTCGAAGCGCTTGATGAAGGAGGCGATCCCGGCCAAGGGGGCCAAGTGTACAAAAGGGTCGACCGTCACCGACCACGGCTCTCCACCGACCCGATCGGGCCAACTAGAGTGAGGCTGTGACGGCACCGGGAGGAGACCCAGTCGACGACGTCAGCGGCGCCGGGTTGTCGGCCGCGAACGCCCGCTTCTACCAGGCGCTCGAATCCGCCGATCTCGTTCTGATGACCGCGGTGTGGGCCCACTCCCCGGAGGCGTCGTGTGCTCACCCCGGCCGGCCGCCCCTGATCGGCTGGGAAACGATCGAGGCGTCATGGCGGGCGATATTCGGTGCCGGAGGCAACCCGCAGGTCATCATCACCGAAGAGCGGGTGATCCGGCGCGAAACCCTCGGTTGGGTGACGGTGGCCGAGAACATGATCTCCGATGGGCACGCCGGTGCGGCTGTCGCCATCAACGTGTTCGAGCACGATGGGCGGAACTGGCGCATGCTCGCGCACCATGCGGCCCCGGTGCTCGGCCTCGCCTGATTCCGAGACGGTGCTGCACGGGTCTCAGCCGTCGGCCTGTTCGTCCTGCCATTGCTTGAGGAGCTTGGCGAACTCGTCGGCCGGTCCGGTCGGGACGATGTAGCCGGCCTCGTCGTTGATCCGGTCCCAGTCGTCGCGCACGGTCTCGGCCGTGATGCCGGCGCCTCGGTGCACGCCTTCGGTGAGTCCGATGAAGAAGCGGGCCACCGTGCCTCCGGCGGCCGAGTAGACCGATCCGGTCGTCGGGTTGGACTCGTGAGCCAGCCACACGACCAGCGGTGTCACCAGCTTCGGGTCGAGCTGTTCGGCCATCGATCCGAGGATGTCCTCGGTCATCCGGGTGCGGGCCACCGGGGCGATGGCATTCGCCCGGATGTTGTACTTGGCTCCCTCGGCCGCCATGACACGGGTGAGGCCGACCAGACCCATCTTCGCCGCGGCGTAGTTCGTCTGACCGAAGTTACCGAGCAGACCGGAGTTCGACGACGTGTTGACGACCCGCCCGTAGCCCTGTTCCCGAAAGTGAATCCACGCCGGTCGGGTCACGTGGAAGGCTCCTTTGAGGTGGACATCGATGACCGGCGTCAGCAGTTCATCGGTCATGTTGTGGAACGTCTTGTCCCGGAGAATGCCGGCGTTGTTGATGACGATGTCGACGCGGCCGAACGCGTCGATGGCGGTCTGGACGATCGCTTCGCCGCCCGCCTGGGTGGCGACGCTGTTGGCGTCGGCCACCGCCTCACCGCCGAGTGCCTCGATTTCCACCACGACGCCGTCGGCCGGATCCTCGGAGCCGCCGGTGCCGTCGACGGCGCCACCGAGGTCGTTGACCACGACACGTGCTCCACGGCGGGCCAACTCCAGGGCGTGTTCACGGCCCAGCCCTCCGCCTGCTCCGGTGACAATCGCCACCTTGCCGTCGAATCCGAGATCGGTCATGGTGCTCCTTCGTACTCCGGCCATTGCTCGAACGTGCCGTACTCCTACGCACACTGCGGCAGGTGAGTGTACGCGAACGACGGCGCCGGTGTGGAACCTGGGCGACCTCGAGGGGGTCCGGTTGCCGTGCTAGTCGTCGCGGTCGAGGCCGAGGCAGACCTGGCACTGGTCGGCCCAGTCGACCGCCTCGGCGGCGATCCGGTCGGCGTCGTCGTGATACACCGGATCCGGGCTGCGGCTGGAGCGGGTGTCACCGGCGGACGATCCGGAGGTCCCCTCGTCCTGGGCGGAGCGACTCCAGGAGAGGGGTGCGGCCTTCCAATCGTCGTCGATCCAGCGAAACGGCAGATCCGCGATGGAGCCGGGCTCGGTGGCTGCAAATCCGGCCACCAGGCCGTCGGTCAGCAGTTGTCGCTGGCCAACCGGATCGTTGGGCGCTCCCGCGGTGTGGCCGAGCGGGAGGTCGATGAAAACGGCGCGGGGTGGGTTCACCCGCTCGGTGATGCTCCGAGCCGACGTGAAGCAGATCGTCGGTATACCGGCTTCCTCGATGGTGCGTGCGATCAGACCGACCGACTGGTGGCAGACCGGTCAAACGGGCACGAGTAGCACGACGTCGAGTTCTCCCGCCCCGTGGAGGCGGCGGACCTGTTCGGTCAGAAGCTGAGCGGTTTCCGCCAGCAGCCTTCGGGTGGAGTACACGCCCCCCATGAATCCGAAGTGGAGCCGGCTGATACCGCCGACGATGCCCTGCTCGACGAGTTCACGGAGGCGTTCCAACGGAAAGACGCAATTGGGGTCGGATCGAGCATCGGTTTGGTCGTAGGCGAAGTGGGCGACACGCAGCTCATCGGCTCCTGTGTCGACATCGATGACCCGGACCGAGGTGTCGTCTTGTGTGTGGAAGGCGATCTGACCTCGTCGATAGACGCCACCCGACCCGATGATCCCGACCGTCGCCGACCGCAACGGCTTGTCGATCGGCCGCCACGGGGGTGGGTCGGTGTTCTCGGCCCAGCGGTAGTCGTCGTATCCAAGCGAAGCATAGAGCTTGCGGGTTTCGGCGATGTAGTCGGCCGGAGGAAGCTCCGATGCCCCGGAGCGTAGTTCACGGGTGGGCGGGGTTGCCATGGTCAAACCTTACGTTGACCGTCGGGCCGAATCCAGACGGCGGTACGGTGCCGGCTGGTCGAGCGGTCGTTCCGGCCACCGCCGCGGATTGACCAGTGCGGCTCGGGGATAGTCCTCGAACAGCCAGCGGGCGAAGTTCTCACGGGTCCAGGCGGTCGCTCCGGTGGCCGCCAGCGCCGCCTCCGCGACCCACGGCCGGGCGAGGAGCTGGGACAGCGCCTGGGCAAGCCGGTGATCACGTCCGATGGTGCGCCGGAGGTCGTTCTGGTAGCGGTCCCGCACCGCGGTCGGGTGGTCGATGCCTTCGGTGACCACGGCGTCGACGGCCATGCGGCCGCTCTCGATTGCCTGCCCGATTCCCTCGCCACTCATCGGATCCGTGATCGCGGCGGCATCGCCGGTGAACAGGAGGCGACCGAGTGCCAGCGGCAGATGACCGAGGCGTGCCGGAATCGGCCAGGCCCGGTGGGGTTCTTCGGCCTCTGCGTCGGCACCGAGCCGGGAGCGAATGTGCGGTCGCGTCAGCAGCTCGGCCCACAGGGACTTCATGTTCTGAATCCGGCTGCCGCCCTCGCCTCTGACGATGCCGAACCCGACGTTTGCCCGCCCGTCGGCCAGTGGAAAGGACCACGCGTAGCCCGGGAGCAGGTCCGGTTCGAACCAGACGATCAACCTGTCCTGCGCCTCGGGGGACACGCCCTTGAAGTACTGGCGGAACGCATGCCAGTCGCCCCGATACCGTTCGGGTCCGATGCCGAGCAACTTGCGGGTCGGCGACCACATGCCGTCGGCGGCGATCGCGAAGCGGGCTCTGATGGTGCACCGCCGGCCCTCATGGTTCACGCCCAGTGTCACCGAGTGTTGATCCTGATCGAGCTCCACCAGCTCGTGGCCTTCGAGGACCTCGGCCCCGGCCCTCCGGGCCAGCAGTACGAGTTGATGATCGAGCTCCGATCGGCGGGCGACGGCGGCGAACGTGCCGTCGGAGCGGGGGAGCGGATAGGTGCGAGGACGGCCGGCGGGGCTGATGATCACGACGTCATCGATCCGGGTCCAGCTGGGCACCGACGTGGGGTCGAAACCCAACTCCTCCAGTTGACGGAGGGCGCTGGTGGTCAGGCCGTCACCGCAGCACTTCGACCGGGGGAAGACGGCCTTGTCGATGACAACGACGTCAAGGCCGACGCGTCGTGCCTCGATGGCGGCTGCGGAACCCGCCGGTCCTGCCCCGACCACCACGATGTCGGTCTTGCGGAGAGGTTCAAAATACTGATCCACGTACCAGCAAACCTAGCGGCCAACGTGGCGATCCCCGATCTTCGGACCGGAGAATGGATCGGCGGATGGTCGGCGGGTTCGCTCAGCCGTCGCCGGCTTGGGCGTCACCGGCTCCGCCACCGCCTCCACCCCCACCATTGCCGCCTCCGCCGTTGCCCGTGCCGGCACCGGAGTCGTCGTCGGCCGGGTCCGGCTGCGGTTCGGGAGCAGGTTCCGGTTCGGGCTGGGCGGCCGGCGCTTCCGGCTCCGGCTCGGGGCGGGTCGAGTTACCCGCACAGTCGAGACCCTCACCGGGACGGTAGACGGCGAAGACGGTGTCCTCGACCTTCGTGCCGTCGGGGTAGGTGATGACCCGAGGGGTGATGTCGACACGGCACTGGCGCTCCGATGAGCGCCGCAGCGGCAGTGCCTCGACGTCGAGGTGCTTGGTCGAATAGAAGGTCACGGTGATCGAGGTCGGCGTGTACTCGTTCCACACCAGGATTCCATACGGCGTGTTGTTGCGAACTTCGAGATCCGGCTTCGGCCAGGAGATGGTGGCCTCGCGGCCCCGCGGGTAGCGGGAGATGTACAACGAGTGCGACTGGTATTCGAGGAACTCGAGGCCGGCGAAGAACGCGGCGTTGAAGAAGGTCGTGGCGTACTGGCTGATTCCGCCGCCGACCTGAGGTTCGAGCACCCCCAGAATGATGGCCCCATCGGCCACGAACCCCTTCTCGATCGTTCGTCGACCGACATGGTCGTTGAGCGAGAAGCTCTCACCCGGCCTGATGATCACGCCCTGCATCAGGTCGGCGAATCGCTGGATGTTCTTCACCCGGTTCTGACAGCAGGCGTGGTTCGTCGTGAAGGTGCTGACCTCCTCGATGATGCCGAGCGACTCGAGCTCCGCCACACCCTCGTCGAACCCGACGACGGTTGGTTCGAGCACGAGCGTTCGGATCGGCTCGGGGTTCTCGTCGTCGTCGCCGGCCGCGATGGGGGCCCGCAGTCCCGGCAGCAGCCGGCCGATCGACTCCTCGTCGCAACACACGACGGTTTCCGATGCGGGGATGATCACCGGCTCACCGTCGACGATCGTGAACCGGGCCTGCTGGTCCTCGGATCCGAGCGTCGGGAACAGCGGCCGAAGGTCACTCAGCACGCGTGTGGCGTCGAATGACCAGGTCGGCCCGTTCTCGGTGTCGACGACAGCCCAAGACTTCAGCATCGCCGGCTCGACCCGGGCGATGTCGTCGAGCACTTGGATTCGGATTGGTTCGGCCGTCAGCTCGTTGATCTCCGCGGCGACCGATTCGAGCGCGCCCTGGTCGATCTTGGGATTGGCGACGATGGCCTGGAGTTCGATCCGGTACGGTGGCCCCGCCTCCACGACGGACGGGAGCCTCCCGACGAGTTCCCGTGGGCTCAGCGTGATGCCACTGCTGCCCGGCAGCACGATGAGCTGCTCGTTGCCGTCGAGGATCATCTCGGGTTCCACGGGCTGATCGAGAAGGCTGGCGATCACCGTGTCGGCCGCCGCGGTTGTGGTGTCGGCGTCGATGGCGTAGCGGGGTTCGATCTCCTCGTTGGCGAAGAGCGTTCCAAGCCAGGTGATCGGGCGGGTGAGGAAGAAGCCGGTTCGACCGACGGTCAACGCTTCGTCCATCATCGCCGAACGGTCGAACGACATGCCCAGTGTGACCGGGTCGGATGTGACGGTGGTGTCACCGACGATGACCTCGATCGGTGTCGCCGCCAGCTCCTGACGCTGCTCATCGAAGAGCGCGTCGAGATCGGCTCGGCTCATGCCCTCGAGTGGCGACCCGGCGAACTCGACACCTCGCATGACCGTCTCCTGGTGGCGGGCCAGGTCGACCGCCCAGGCGGCAACGATCAGCAGGTACAGGCCCAGAACGGTCGCAATGCAGAGCTTGATGATCCTGCCGACCGACCAACCCCGCCGTGGCGTTTCGGCCTGGGGCCGGAATGCAGGTTCGTGGGTGTAAATGCCGGCCGGGTCCGGTGTGGTGATGGTGCCGAACACCGCGGTGCCACCGGCCGGATCCGGTGTGGCCGAGCCACCGACCGCGTCGACCGGTGCCGGCGGGACGCGCACGGCTGTTTCGGCGGGAGGGGGCGGAGTGCCCATGTTCGTGTCGACCGGCGCGTCGGTGATCGGAACGGTCAATGTGGGGTCCTCGGAGGCGATCACGACGTCGTGGCCCGGGGCGCCGTCGTCGGTGTCGCCGCTGCCGGTGTCATCGCCGCCCGTGTCGACGGAGTCCTCGGTCGTCGCCGTGTCCGTGGCGGAACCGTTGCCTTCCTCGGTCCTGAAATCAGGACCGAGGAGCTCG
>JBFHME010000013.1:0-41067 GCA_041594435.1 Acidimicrobiales bacterium | reverse complement strand
GGCTGGCCGAGGCCGTGGATGCCGCCTCGCAGGCCGCCTACGGCCAGCCGGCGGCGATGCTGGGCGAGGGCGGGTCGATTCCCTTCATGGGCATGCTGGGCGAGAAATTCCCGGCCGCGCAGTTCGTCATCACCGGTGTGCTCGGCCCGGGCTCCAACGCCCACGGACCCAACGAATTCATCGACGTGGCCTACGCCGAGAAGCTGACCCGGGCCCTGGCCCAGATCCTCGACGCCTCCACCCGCCGCCAGGCCGCGGCCGGCGGCGGGTCCGGCCTCAGAGCTTGAGGTCGACGGGGCGGGCTGTCGAGGCGTAGAAGTCGTTGCCCTTGTCATCGATCACGATGAACGCGGGGAACTCCTCGACTTCGATCTTCCACACCGCCTCCATGCCCAACTCCGGATACTCGAGCACCTCGACGTGGCGGATCGAGTCCTTGGCCAGACGGGCGGCAGGACCGCCGATCGAGCCCAGGTAGAACCCGCCGTGACGTTTGCAGGCGTCGGCCACCTGTTGGCTGCGGTTGCCCTTGGCCAGCATCACCAGCGATCCGCCGGCGGCCTGGAACTGCTCCACATAGGAATCCATGCGGCCGGCGGTGGTGGGTCCGAACGAACCGGATGCGTAGCCCTCGGGTGTCTTGGCCGGGCCGGCGTAGTAGATCGGATTGTCTCGCAGATACTCGGGCATCGGTTCGCCGGCGTCGAGCCGCTCCTTGATCTTGGCGTGTGCGATGTCGCGGCCGACGACCAACGTACCCGAGAGCGACAGGCGGGTTTTCACCGGATGGCGGGTGAGCTGGCTCCGAATCTGATCCATGGGCTGATTCAGGTCGATCTGAACCACGTCGGACGACAGGTCCTCCTCGGTGATCTCGGGGAGATAGGCGGCCGGATCACGCTCCAGCTGCTCGAGGAAGATGCCCTCCGCGGTGATCTTGGCCAGCGCCTGACGGTCGGCCGAGCAGCTCACGGCAATGCCGACCGGAAGCGACGCCCCGTGGCGGGGCAGGCGGATGACCCGGACGTCGTGACAGAAGTACTTGCCGCCGAATTGGGCTCCGATGCCGAACTCTTGGGTCAGCTTCAGGATCTCGGCTTCCATCTCGGTATCCCGGTAGCCGTGCCCGATCGGTGAACCCTCCGTCGGGAGCGAGTCGAGGTAGCGGGTGGAGGCCAGCTTGGCCGTTTCCACCGCGAACTCGGCCGAGGTGCCCCCGATGACGACGCCGAGGTGGTAGGGCGGGCAGGCGGAGGTTCCGAGCAGCCGCAGCTTCTCGTTGAGGAACGCCCGGAGGCTCGTCGGGTTCAGGAGCGCCTTGGTTTCCTGGAACAGGTAGCTCTTGTTGGCGGAACCGCCGCCTTTGGTCATGAACATGAACCGGTAGGCGTCGCCCGGTACGGCCTCGATCTTGATCTCGGCCGGCAGGTTCGTGCCGGTGTTCTTCTCCTCCCACATCGACAGTGGGGCCATTTGGGAAGAGCGCAGGTTGGACTTCCGGTAGGTGTCGAATGCTCCGTGGGCGAGCGGCTCCTTGTCGTTGCCCTCGGTGAGCACGTACTGGCCCTTCTTGCCCTTGATGATGACGGTGCCGGTGTCCTGACAGCCGGGCAACACGAATCCGGCGGCGATGGCGGCGTTCTGCAGCAGTTCGGTGGCCACGAACCGGTCGTTGGCCGATGCCTCCGGGTCGTCGATGATGTTGCGGAGCTGCTGCAGGTGCCCGGGCCGCAGGAGATGGGAAATATCGCGGATGGCCTCGGCCGACAGCAACCGCAGCGCGTCGTCGCTGACCCGCAGAAACGAGGTGCCGCCGAGGTCGACGGTTTCGACGCCGTCGGTGGTGAGCAGCCGGTACGGGGTGGTGTCGTCGCCGAGGGGGAGGAGGTCGGTGAACTGGAAGGTCGGTCCGCTTTCGCCGTCGTTGTCAGCCATAGGGCCCACACTATCCCGTGGGGCTCGACCGCTGGTTACTCGGCGATCCAAACCCTCCCGACGCGGGCGACGAGTTCGGAGAACTCGGTCTCCAGTTCGTCCCACAGCCGGGCCTCGTCGCCGGACTGGAACGGAAACTCGCTCTTGTCGACCTCGAGTTCGACCGCGATCTGCATGGCGGAGACCCGATGGGGGCAAACGTCCTCAAACATCATGGCTGTCATTCTGACGTCGGCCTGTGACAGCGACGGACCGACGGCGCCCCGCCGGTCAGGTGGCGGAGGTCAGCGCCTCGATGCTCGACTCGAGGTAGGCGGTGATGTCGCGGAACGAGGCCACGCCGGCCGGTCGCCCCGTCTCGGCCAGGAGGGCCACGTTGGAGTCGCCGTTGTTGTAGAGCGCGGCGATGGCCCGGGATACCGGAGAACGCACGTTGATGGCCCTCGGCGGCGACGTCATCACCTCGGCCAGAGTCAGCGAATCGAGATCGGCGACCTCGCACCCGACCTTCATCTGGAGATCGAACTCGGACAGGGTGCCAACCAGGTGCTCCCGGTTGTCGACCACCAACAACTGGGAGATCCCCCGGTTGCGGAGGTGGTGGACGGCGACCTCCAGCGACTCGTGCTGGTCGATCATGACCGGCGGGTGCAGGTTCAGGCCGGTGAAGTCGACGAAATCGAGCCCGTCACTCAAGACGGGTACCCCCTCCGACTCGTCGATGCGAGACGCCAACAGGTTCGTGATCGTCGCCATGATGGTCCAGTAGGACAGATTCCCGACGAATCTGCCGTTGGCCCCGACGACGGGAAGATTGCGGATCCACCAGCGGTTCATGACCTCGATCGCGTCGGCCACGCTCTGCTCGTTTCCGATCGTCTTCAGGGGGCCCCTCATCTGGTCGGTGACCGGGGCCGACCAGTTGTCCGGCTGCCCGATCGCCCGCTGGAGGACATCGCGTTGGGTGAAGACACCGGCCAGCCTGTCGCCGTCGACGACGCACGCACACGACCGCTCGCTGTCGCGCATCGCCTCGACCGTCTCGGCGACGGTTGCCGACGTGGGCACGGTCACGTAGCGACTCAGATCAAGACTCGAAAGCGGCGTCATGGTGAGAGCGTCGGCAAGGTTCACGGTGATCACCTCGTTGGGTGGACGAACGGCTGCTCACAACACGTCGATCGCCGGCGTGCTGCCACCCCTCTCATCTCATCGTCCACCATCGGGGTGTCAGCCGTCAATCCCGGCGGCCACGATTCCGAGAATCTCGTCGCCGTACTGCTCCAACCGCGAGGGCCCGATACCCGGCACCGACGCCAGATCGCCCAGTGTCCGGGGCTCGGCTCTGGCGATCGCGTCGAGCGTGCGATTGTTCAATACCACGTAGGCCGGAACGGCGTCGTCCTTGGCCCGCTCGCGGCGCCACCGCGTCAGTGACTCGCGCAACCCGGCCTCGGTCTCCGACGCCGGTTCGGCCCGCGTCGTCCCGGCCGATCCGGATCCGGAGCCGGTGCGACCGCCCGGGGAGGCCGCCCCGTTGGACCTTCGTGTGGACGGCGACGGCGCGTCGATCGCCGGCCATGGTTCGGTCCGTGCTTCGGTCAGCTCGTCGAGGAACGGCGATCGTGGCCCCGAACACGTGATGGCCACCGAGTCCCGGCCGCGGGTGACCGCAACGTGGAAGATCCGCCGCTCCTCCTCGGTGTCGTCGGCCAGACGGTGCGGGTACAAGCCGTCGCGCACGTCGTGAACGACGACGTGAGGCCACTCCAGACCCTTGGTGGCGTGAATGGTGGCGAGCGTGACGGCCGAGACGTCGCCGTCGCCGTTCATGTCGCCGTTGTTCTCGACCAGCGCCGATCCGAGCCGTTCGCTCAACCAACCGCCGAACGTGGCCGGGTCCGGGTGGAGCCGGGCGACGGCCAGCAGGGCCAACAGCTCGTCTCCGTGGGCGGCCCGACGGGCGGTGCGCTGGGAGCCGTCGAGGGCGGTCGCCGCCCCCATCAGGCCGATGTCGTTCAGGATGTGGTCGAGAAGCGCCTCGGTCGTGCCCGCCGAGGAGGTCGGGTCGGCGGCCCGGGACCGCAACTCGGCGATATCGTCGGCGAGGCCTTTGACCGACGCCGAGTCGCGCTCGGTGTTCAGGCGCTCGGCCAGCCGATGGAGCTGGGCCACCGACGGCTGTTCGCACACCCAATCGACGATGCGGGGATGCAACGATCGCGGCGGCCGTCGAAGGGCGAGGCGCAGGTCGTCGTCGGCCAGCCCGTTATCGGGCGCGGTGGCCAGCCGGAGCCAGGCGAGGGCGGCACCGGAGCCGGACCGTTCCAGCATGGACGGGTCGATGCCACGGGTTCGGCGAACGGGGACACCGATGTGATCGAGATGGATGAACGCCGGGAGCAGCGCGGCGTGAACCCGGGCCAGTACTGCGATATCGGACGGTTCGGCACCGCGGCCGAGGAGCGACGCGACGTGATCGGCCAGGTTCTGCTGCGGGTCACCGGTGCGGTGGATCGCCAGCGATGACCTTTCGTCGGACCGGCCGGGTCCCGCGGTGATGGTCTTCGACACCCGCTGTCGGTTGTGCGACAGCAGGTTGACGGCGGCGTCGACCACCGGCGCCGGACATCGGTAGTTGGTGGTGAGGAAGTAGTCGGTGGTCGACGCGCCGGCGCCGTGGCCGAAGTACCGGTCGAAGTCGACCAGCCAACGGGGTGATGCGCCGGAGTAACCGTAGATCGTCTGGTCGTCGTCGCCGACCGCGAACACCTCCGAGGCCGGACCGGCCAGAAGACGGACCAACAGCAGGTGGGCGGGCGTGAGGTCCTGGAATTCGTCGATCAGGATGATCGGCATGAGCTGTCGTGCCGTTTCCCGGGCCACGGGATCGGCGGCGAGGATCTCGACCGCCCGGAGAACCTGTTCGTCGAAGTCGACCAGGTTGCGGTCACGGAGGTGCTGACGATAGCGGGGGAGCACCTCGTCGAAGCCGTCGACGTCGCCGCCGAAGCGGTCGGCGACCTCGTCGGGGGGCAGCAGACCAAGTCGGCAGAGGGCCAGGGCGTCGACCCATGATTCCAGCGGATCGTTGAGCTGACGCCGGCGTCGTGAGGGGACGAGACGGCCCAGGATCCGGCGGACGTCGCGCTCGTCGATCGTGGTGGCCGGTGTCCCGCCGACGAATCCGGAGCGGCCGGTGGTGATGGCGAGGGCCAGGCTGTTGAGGGTGCGGATCGAGTCGGGTCGAGTGCCGTTCAGGGTGCCGAGCCGTTCCCACATCTCGGTGCGGGCCCGCCGGTTGTAGGCCACCAGCGACAGTGCCACCGGATCGATTCCCCGTTGGTCGACGAGATGACGGACCCGTTCGGTCAGGACCCGCGTTTTGCCGGAACCGGCGGGGGCCAGGATTCGGGCCGGTCCGCCGGGATGGGTCACCGCGGCCTGCTGGTCGGGAGCGAGACCGATCCCCGCTTCCTCATCCGGCCCGGATGGTGACAGCGCTCGAATCGATCCGACGAGCAGGTGGCAGCGAGGGATGTAGCCGTGATCGCCGAAGTCGGGGTGGGCGGCGAGATCGAGATCGAGGGGCCCACCGTCGGCGGCGAGGGCATCGTCGACCGAAGCGCCGGCCGCCAGAGCCCGGGCCAGGGGGTCGAAGCGCGGTTTCGGACCGAGCAGGTCGACGGCGTTGGCGGTCACGGCGAAATGCAGCCGGTCGCCGGGAGGATTGCTGGCCGGGCCGAGTTCGTGGAACGGCTGATCGAGTGCGCCCGGCGGTGGTGGCCCGTCGCCATCCCAGCGGATGACGATCGCCTCTCGATGACGCCAGGCCGACAGCAGCTCGTCGACCGTCGCCTCGTCGCTGTGGGCATCGACCGGGATCTCTCGACAGGACGCCCACGGTTCGGGTACGGCCTGGCCGGGCCCGACGACCACGCTGCGGCCCAGGCACCGGGGGCCGGCGAGCCGGTTCACCGCGATGCCCGGCGGAACGACCGTGGACCTCGGCTGTGTCGCCGCCGGTCGTGGCGCTGAGGGCGCCGTCGAAACGGCCGCTGTGCCCGATGCGCGCTCGTCGGGCCCACGCCTCGACGATGGCGTCGCATCCGTGGAACAGCTCCGCACCTCGGCCACCGATCGGTGGACTCCTCCGCAGTGCCCACAGGCGATGCGAGCCAAACGCTCAGCCCTGCTTTCGCAACAGGATCGTCCGGCCCCGGCCGGCGAGCGCGCCGATGCGCTGAAACGAGCCCCCGACCGCGCTGTCGCTGCCGACCGTGGCGGGCGTTCCGGCGTCCTGTTCGGGTGTCATGTGGTGCTGTCGGGCGCTGAGGTCACGGGGTGATGTGGTAGAAGAGGTTGTTGGGCTCGCCCAGGTCATGCTGGGTGACCGAGCCGAATCCGGCGGCGGTGGCTATCTCGGTGAGCCGATCGCCGTGAAGACCCACCGTACCGAGCCCGAGTCCGTCAGCCTCCGACAGTGCCGACTGGAGGCACGAGGCGACGGAATATCCGTAGAGCAGGGCCAGAAGCGGGTTGCGACGGTCCTGCTCGAAGTCGCCCGTGCAGCGGATCTCCTTGACCAGGAGTGTTCCGTCGTCGGCCAGGACATCCCGTATCGCCGACAGGGCCTGATCGGGTCGGGGCATGTCGTGAAGGCAGTCGAAGGCCAAGATCACGCCGGGCGCATCGTCGTCGATGACGACCCGATCGATGTCGGTGGCGAAGCCCTCGACGAACGTCACGTTCGTCACACCGTCGGTGTCCGCCTGTTGGCGGGCCATCTCGAGGGCTGTCGGAGAGGGGTCGATGCCGATGAACCTCGACGCCGGAAACGCGGCGGCCATCGTGGTCAGCGCCACCCCTCCACCGCACCCGATCTCCACCACCGTGGTTCCCGCGGTCAGGCGCTCCGTCAGCCCGTCGATGGCCGGAACCACCTCCGAGACCAGCGCCTGGCGGAATCGCGGCGCGCTCATCCGGGCCAGACCGGCGGTGGCCACGTCACCTTGTTCCTCGTACGTGATCCCGACGCCGGTCTGGAAGGACCGGATCAGCGCCTCCACGACCTCGGGAGCGGTGCCTCCCTGGAAGGCGCCGGCCGCGAAGTCCACGGATCCGTTCTCGTCAGCCAGGATCGCGGCGCCCAGCGGGTCGAGTTCGAATCGTCCGTCGTCGTGCCGTGTGATGAGGTCGGCCGCGGCCTGGCCGAGGAGCCATTCCTCGACGAGACGGTCGTCGAGATCGGTTCGCTCGGCCAGCTCGCTGCTCGTGAGCGCGCCGGTCGCCGCCATGGCCCTGTAGAGGCCGAGGCGGTCTCCAAGGTGGATCATGAGCGAGACGAGTTCGCCCATCTTGTAGCTCCACACCTTCAAGGCATAGTGCTTCAGCGCCTTCGGATCGAGTTCGGTGGCCGGTGTCGTGTCCCCGCTCCCGGCCGGGCCCATCTCTGCGCTCATCACTTGTTCCTTTCCTGATGCAGAAAGCCATTATGGGCCGTTCGGTCGGTCGAACGCCTGGTCGACTCTCGACCTGCAGCGACTCCGGCGATTGGCTGGAAGCCACTGCGGCTCGCCTAGAGTTGGTTCGAGGTGGCCGGCCGGAAACGCTGTCACCGGCGACTCGATTTCGACAAGGCAGACTGTTTGTGACATCGCTCGACAACTACTCACTCGACGACCGCTACACCAATGACGAAGGCCGTGTCTTCCTCACGGGAATACAGGCGCTGGCCAGGGTTCCCATGGAGCAGCTCCGCGTCGACGCGGCCCGCGGTCTCAACACGGCCGTCTTTCTCTCCGGCTATCAGGGCTCGCCGCTCGGCGGGTTCGACCAGGAGATGGCTCGGGCGGTCAAGCGGGTCCCGGATCTGAACATCGTCTGTAAACCAGGCGTGAACGAGGAACTGGCGGCCACGGCGGTCATGGGTAGCCAGCTGGCGCCGACCCTCGATGGAAGCCGCTACGACGGTGTGATCGGGTACTGGTACGGTAAAGCCCCCGGCATCGACCGAGCCAGCGATGCCATACGCCATGCGGTGTATGCGGGATCCCACCCGATGGGTGGCGCCGTCGCCCTGGTCGGCGATGATCCGGCCTGCAAGAGTTCCACCCTTCCCTCGTCGTCGGACCTGACGATGATGAACCTGAAGATGCCGGTGCTGTATCCCGGGGACGTCCAGGACGTGCTCGATCTCGGTCGTCATGCGGTGGCGCTGGCCCGCTTCACGGGCCTGTGGACCGGTTTCAAGGTCGTGACCGCGGTGGCGGATGGGTCGGGCACGGTCGACCTGTCACTCGATCGTGTGGTGCCGGTGGTGCCCGATGACACGATCGACGGAAACAGGCGGTCGTTCCAGCCGAGCGCCAATCTCATCGCCCCCTTCACCAACGAGCGGGAGCGAGACATCAACGAGGCCGGTTTGGTGCTGGCCCGCCGCTACAGCGTGGCCAACGACCTCAATCGGGTGGTGAACCGATCACCGGCGCCGTGGCTGGGTATCGTCGCCACCGGCTTCACCTACCGTGAGCTTCTCCATGCCCTCCGTCGCCTCGGCTTCGACGGTCTCGACGCCGTGGCCGATGCGGGCATTCAGATCCTTCGGGTCGACATGCCCTTCCCCCTGGCCTCGGAACCCGTTCGGCAGTTCGCCCGCGGTCTCCAGACGGTGGTCGTGGTCGAGGAAAAGGGTCCGTCGCTCGAATGGATGATCAAGGACATGCTCTACGACATGGTCGACCGTCCGGCCATGCCCACGACCGACGGAGACGATCGCCCGTTGTTCCCGCGCCACGGTTTCCTGACCGCGGACCAGATGGTCGGCGGTCTGAGGACGGTGCTCGAGACCCGGCTCGGCGATCGTCTGGCCCCGGAGCCGCCAAAGCCCCGTGAGCGGGTGCTGATCCCGCTGTCAACGCAGCGCTCTCCCTACTTCTGCTCCGGGTGTCCCCACAATTGGGGTACCAAGGTTCCGGACGAGTCACTCGTTGGAGCCGGTATCGGCTGCAGCGGGATGGCGTTGCTGATGGACGGTGACACGGTGGGCGACATCACCGGTATCACCTGCATGGGTGCCGAGGGAGCCCAGTGGATCGGCATGGAGCCGTTCCTCGACGACGATCACTACATCCAGAACCTGGGGGACGGGACCTTCTTCCACTCCGGCCAGCTGGCCATGCAGGCCGCCATCGCCGCCGGCACGCACATGACCTACAAGCTTCTCTACAACGGAACCGTGGCCATGACGGGCGGGCAGGACCCCGAAGGCCAGGTCGGTGTTCGGGAAATCGTCCGCATCGCACTGGCCCATGGTGTCACCGACGCGATCATCACCACCGACGATGTCAAAGCCTACGACGGCGTCGACCTGCCGACCGGTCGCAACGGCAAACCCGTCCGGGTTTGGGACCGTACCCGGATCGTCGAAGCCCAGCGCTACCTGGCGACGGTGCCGGGCGTGACGCTGTTGGTCCATGATCAGGCCTGCGCCGCGCAGACACGTCGCCTCCGCAAACGGGGGCTGGTGGCCACACCGGGCTTCCGGGTGGCGGTGAACCACCGGCTCTGCGAGGCGTGCGGTGACTGCGGGGAGGTCAGCAACTGCCTGTCCGTGCACACCATCGACACCGATCTCGGGCCCAAGACCCTGATCGACCAGACATCGTGCAACTTCGACTTCTCGTGCATGGAGGGCGACTGTCCGAGCTTCATGACCGTGGCCGTCGACGAGTCGGGAGGCCGCTCCGCGTCACCGAAGCGGCGCCTTGGTGTGAAGCGGTCGGCCACGGAGGAACGCTGGGATATCCCCGAGCCGACCGACGTTCTCGACACCGGTGACGCCTTCAACGTGCGCTTGGCCGGTATCGGCGGCACCGGTGTGGTCACCGTCGCCCAGATCCTGGCCACCGCCGCGATGCTCGACGGGTGGAACGTTCGTGGTCTCGATCAGACCGGGTTGTCCCAGAAGGCCGGCCCGGTGGTCAGCGACATCCGACTCGACCGCAGCCAGGCGTCGGACTCGAACCTGCTCGGTCAGGGCGAGGCCGACCTGGTGGTCGGCTTCGATCTGATCGTGGCGGCGTCGGACCGCACGCTCATCGCCGCCGACCGACAGCGCACGGTGTTCGTGGCGTCGGCCAGCCCCACGCCCACCGGCGAAATGATCGGCCGAACCGACGTCGAGTACCCGGGCCAGGGCGACCTGGAACGGCGGGTCGCCGAGTTCAGCCGAGCCGATCTCAACCGCTATGCCGACGCCGGTGGCCTGACGCGTTCGCTGCTGGGCGACGGAGCGGCCGCCAACGTGTTCCTGCTCGGTGTGGCCGTCCAGGCCGGGTTGTTGCCGATCGGGCGATCGTCGATCGAGCGGGCCATCGACCTCAATGGTGTCGCCGTCGAGGCCAACCTGGCCGCCTTCGAGTGGGGGCGACGATGGGCCGAGGACCGATCCCGGGTCGAGACGTTCGCAGGCCAGGGGATGGGTGCCACCGTTGATCCGGGTCGGGTCGAGGTGCCCGCCCTGTCGTCGGATCTGGCGGCCAGGGTGTCCCGTCTCGACCTCGGCGACGAGCTCGCCGAACGGGTCGGATTCCTGGCCTCCGATCTCGTCGCCTATCAGGACTCCTCCTACGCCCTGACCTTCCTCTCCTTCGTCGCCTCGATGGCCACGGCCGAACGTCGGGTCGCGGACGTGCCGGGCGACTTCACCCGGGCCGCAGCCGAAGGTCTCCACAAGTTGATGGCCTACAAGGACGAGTACGAAGTGGCGAGGCTCTTGATCGGTCCGGAGTCGAAAGCGACGGCCGAGTCCATCGGTGGACCCGGGGCGAAGGTGACCTGGAAGCTGCACCCTCCCCTGCTCCGGGCGCTCGGCATGGACTCCAAGATCGGCATCGATCAGCGGATCGGCCGCCCGATGATGGCGGCCCTGGCCCGGGGCAAACGCCTCCGGGGAACGGCCCTCGATCCCTTCGGGCGCACCAAACTCCGTCGTGTGGAACGGGCGTTGATCAGTGAGTACCGCGCCACCCTGGAACGGCTGGCCGCCGAGCTGTCGGCTGAGTCGATCGAGCGGGCAACGGGTGTGGCCCGGGCTGCCATGGAGGTACGGGGCTACGAGGATCTGAAGCTCGAGAGGGCCGAGATCCTCCGGTCGGTTCTCCGTCAAGCCGCCGGCTGAACGCGGAGAACCGGGTCCGTCCAGAGGCCCGGGGAACAGAGGGGCGTGGCCGTGCCGCCGCGCATCGACCACGCCCCGATCTTGACCTGCTCGGCATCGGAACTCCCTGAAGAAGAAGGAGTTCCGGAGTCCTGACCGGGTCGTCGAGTAAGTATTCCGCCTGTCGAGAAAACCGGTTTCGGCAACCGCCGTGCCACACGCATTGGTTTTCCGCCTGTGAGCGGCAGGGTATCGCTTCGCGGTGCGCTCGGACAAGCCGGGCGGGATTCTTCATTGGACCTTCAATCAGACGACGGGTTCGCGATCGCCAGGGGCGGCCGATTGCCCCGGTTTCGGAGCCCCGCCTCGGGATTCCCGTAACCTGGTTGAAACGACGTTAGCCGGACTCCACCCGAGAACCCGAATCCGGCTGGCGTCGTGACCGTGAACCGAGGTGGGAAACGGCTTCGGTCACCGTTCGGCGTCGTCGCCGGGAGCGGTATCGGGCTCGAGCGTGATGTCGAGATCCATCACGCTGACCCGGACCAACGTCGGATCGGTGCCGCGATCACCGTCAGAGAGTCCGGGAGCGGTGCCGAGCAGCATCCCCACGGCCAGAACGATGACCCCGCCGACCGTGGCGGCGGCGATCAGGAGCTGGGAGTGCGGCGACACGGCTTTCCAGTGAAGCAGACAACCGGCACGTTAGGGGGGAGGGTGAAGGATTGCCCACCGGAGCGCAACCACCGTCAGGGCTTCTGTGGAGCCCCTCTGCGTTGGTCTGGGGGCCTTTCACGAGAGCGAGATCGCTTGCACCGATGAGCACCGCTGCTCCGGTTGTTCCCGTGATGCCGCTGAGCGCCGGTGATGTCGGCTACAGGGTCGGATCGCCGTCATCGCCCTCGATGATGGCGAGCAGGTCGTCGAGCGGACCCGACGACGGATGGTCCTGAGCTGCCGGCGGCGCATCGAGGCTCGGGACGGATCCGAAGTTGTCGGTTTCCGCATCGAGCTCGCCCCGGGCCGCGATGCCCGGATCGGTTGGATCGTCGATCTGAGCCGGCGTGTGGTCGAACGGTATGGCCGTCGGAGTCTCGTCCGGGCTGTTTGCGTTCTGCGGACCCGGACCCGGTTCGGCTTCGGTGTCGGTGATCATGGCCTCGAGGCTGTCGTGCCCGTGCTGCTCGACGAGTGGCCCGGCCAGCAGCGCGCCCAGAGGGTCGACGGCATCGCGGGCCGGTTCTCGGTGGGCCCGGGGCCTGATCGTGTGCTGCTCCTGGAGTGCCATGTCGAGCGATCCGGCCAACTTTGCGGCGTCGGCGTGGCGATTCCGAAGGTTTGATCGACAGTCCGTGATCGATGATCTCGAGTACCCGGTGTGGGATCGTGCTGGTCAGCTCATCGATGATCGCGGCCGACGACTCGTCGTGATCGATGGGTCGCCCCGCGAGGAGCGATGCCAGAATGAGCGACAGCGAGAAGACATCCGAGGCCGGTCTCGGTTTCTCGCCGGCCGCCAGCTCGGGCGCCGTGAACCGGGCCGTCCCGTCGTCGAACCGGCGGGTCGACATGCCGTAGGCGGTGACCCGGACCCCGGCGATGTCATCGAGCAGGATGCCGGATGGGCGGATGTAGCCGAACGCATGGTCGGCGGCGTGCGCGTTGGCCAGGACCCCGGCGGCTCCGGCAATCAGCTTGGTGGCGGGATACCACGGTGTCGGACCGTGCACGAGTTGATCGGCGAGGCTGCCGGCGTAGAGCGGTGAGACGATGTACCGGCGACCCCATCGGGGTCGTCGGCCGGTGTGACGGCGCGCCAAACCTCGTTGCGACTGCTGTCGAGTACCTCGACGAGCGTGAGGTCCCGAACGATCGTTGAGCCGTGGTCGTACACCGATTTCGCCTCTCCGCCCGGGCCGGCCCAGCCGATTCGAATGTCAGCCTGGTCAGACCTTGCGGTGCAACAAACCAGGTTACCGATCGCCGTCGTCGTTGTCGGGATGGGGAGGGTTTGTTGACCGGCACGTAGTCGGACCCCGGCACGATCGCCGGACCTGCCCGGTTGGGGACGGGGGGCGTGGCACCGTGGTGGGCGCTCAGATGGCCGAGCGGCCGCCGGCCTGGTCCACGACGGTGGTGAACGGCTCGAAACGACGGGCCGAAACGGAGGTGAAACGGTGAAGCGATGCTGCGACGACGTCGGCTTCGTGTGGCGGGGTGCCGGCGTCGGTGATGAGCAGCAGCGAGTTGGTGAACACGGTCGCCCGGAGAACGCCACTGCGATCCGGTGGGCCGGCGTGAGCCCTCAACAGCCCGGTCTCGAAGAGCAGTGCGCTCACATGGGGACCGCTGAGCACCAGACCACGGCCGGAGCGAAGCGTCAGCCGGGTCCAGCGATGTCGGTGGCGGTCCACGGTTTCGGTGGCGGCGTCGTGCCAGATCCGCTCGGACGGGTCGTCGAGTGGTTCGGCCCGGCCGGTTCGCGTGGCAGCCAGCCCGGCGGCGCCAAGATCATGGACGAGTTCCCACACGACCGGACCGAAGGCCGGGCGCAACGTTCGACTCAGTGCCGTGACGTGATCGGTGAGACGGATGATTCGGGGCGGGTGATGTCGGCCGTCGGCCCGGCTGCTCCCGCCGCCGAGACGGTCGGCGGCGGTCGCGGCCTCGGACCACCGCCGGATCTCCCGGTCGACGATCGTCGTCCACCCGGCAGGTGGGATGGTGGCCACGCATGCGGCCAGCGGGGCCAGCGGCGCACTCCACGGTCGTCCCGGGGAAAAGACGAGGCCCCGGTCGAAGTCGATCATCGGCTCCAGACCGATGACGGCCCAGGCGCGGTCGATCACCAGATCAGCCAGGCGTCGGGCCGAAGCCGTCGAACCCAACGGGTCGTGCCAGGGTCGTTGCCGGTCGGCGACATCGTGCCCCGGACCATCCCTTCCATCGGTCTCGTTGCCTGACATGGGGCTTCCCCTTCGTTTCCGGCCGGCGTGACCGACTCATCGGTGATGTGGGGAAGAATCGCCACGCTAACCAGGAATCGGCCGCCGGCCACCGGAACCAGTGGCCGGCTTGGCACACTGGCATGATGGAAATCGAGTTCTGGGTGGATCCCATATGACCGTGGTGTTGGGTGACGGCCCGTTGGGTCGTCGACGAGGTTCTGCCCCACCGAGACCTGTCGGTGGTCTGGCAACCGATCTCCCTCCTGGAAAAGAACCAGCCTGACCCGGACAGCGAGTACTACGAACCCTCGAGGCAGACCCACGCCTACCTACGGGTCATGGAGGCACTTCGCCAGGCCACCGAGGGCGACACCGGCGTGAAGGCGATCTCCACCCTCGATGGTGACGGCAGGATCGATGATCCGATTTTCCGCTTCTACTGGCAGCTCGGGACCCGCATCCACCACGATGGTGAACTCCATTTCGATGTGGCCGAGGCGCTCTCGGACGCCGGACTCGATCCGAGCCTGGCCTCGGCCGCCGATGATCCCGTGTGGGACGCCGAGATCAAAGAGCGGATGGGCGTCGGCCTGGCACTGGCCGGTGACGATGTCGGAACCCCGCTGATCGCGCTGGACAACGACGACGGCGAACGGGTCGCGCTTTTCGGACCCGTGATCACCCGGGCTCCAACCGGCGACACCGCCTTGCGACTGTGGGATGGATTCGTCGCCATGGCCACCGTCCCCGGATTCTGGGAGGCCAAACGCACCCGTACCGAGCGACCCGACTTCGGTGAGCGCCCGAACCGCTGAGTTCGAACGCCTTGCGGCGGTCTGAACGCGTCGACGCCCCGGCGATCGGCCGGGGCGTTTGACATACTCCAGGATCGTACCCGCCGGCACGATCCGGCCGGTACCTCGGGAGCGCCGATCTAGTCGCGCAGGTCGATCTCGTCGTAGTCCGTGATGGGACGGCCGCCGAGGTAGTGGACGACGGAGTCATCCTCCTCGGTCTTCAGATATCGAAAGCCGTCTCGTTGCCGCTCGGCGAGGCAGCCGAGGTCGATCTGGACGGTGTCGTCCCAGGTGGTGGGGTCGACCTTGATGGCAATGCCGCCGCCGAGCGCCCGATCAGGATCGGCGAGATCGATGCGGTCGTCTTCCCAGATCACTCTGACGGCCTTGACCCTCGCTTGGAGCCAGCCATCGCACCGAAGGTAGACCCAGCCGCCGCGGCGGAGATAGTGGGGAAAGACCCGGGCGGCAAGGGTGGCCGAGCCGAGGTGTTTCTCAACCGACGCGACCGGCATCGACATGTCGAGATCGCCGGCCAGCGGCGAGATCTTGTCGGTAGGTGACGAAGGGTTCTTCGTGGCCCTGGGAGTGGTGGTCTTCTTGGGAGCAACTTTCTTCGGCTGTGCCAGGCACTCGAGGCAAGCTACCTCGACCTCGTCGTGTTCGCAGTACACGATTGCCGTTGTTGATCCCATGCTCTATGACTCACCTTCTGACGACCTACTCTGCCATGGAGGACTGTAGTTGTTCCCCGTCGGGTCACGTGGGAACCTAAACGCAACCGCAAACTAACGGCGCGCTATTGTTAACGTTGTCAGCCGTTGGTCGTCGAGAAGACGACGGTGCTCGAGCCCACGCCACCGTCGGCTCCGGTGGCGGTGACGTTGATCCGGTAGGCGGTGTTCGGCCGGAGATCGGAGATGGTGGGGCTCACGGTGGTGACGCAGCCCGTCGGATCCAGCTGCTGGACTTCCGGGGTGTCGGAGCTGCCGTCCTCCCGCCAGCTCAGCCGAACGGTGTCCATGCAGGGGTTGGAGGTGATCTCGAGGTTGATCGATCGTTGACTGAACGGGGCAACCTGGGAGACGGCCAGATCGTCGAGGTCGACCGGCTCGGGCACGTCGACCGCCGCGGGGAGGCTCAGATCCGATTCGGCGGCGTTGGGGCCGAGCGAAGCCACCCGGTACCGGTAGGAGCCGGGCGTCACCGTGGTGTCGATGTATGGCGACGATGTCGCTTCGTCGAGAATCACCCCATCGCGGTACACGATGTACGAGGTCGGGGTCGGTCCCGATGACGGGGCCGACCAGGACAGCTCGACCTCGCCCCTGACAGCCCGAGCCGCGACGTTGTCGGGGGGTTGGATCGGCCCGGGAACCGATGACGACGTCGTGGAGGACGAGATCGATGACGACGTGGTCGAGATGGTCGTCTCGGTGGTCGACGATGAACTGCTGGTCGCCCCCGTCGTCGACGCCGTCGTGGCGGCCGTGGTCCGACCGCCGGTCGCCACCGTGGTCGGCAGGGTGGATGCCGTTGTGCTGAGGGCTCCCGTTGTCGTCGTCGACGACAGGTCGATGGTCGATGCGGTTGTTGCTTCGTCGATCTCCGGTCCGGCGGGTGCGCTCTCGTTCAACGCCGAGACACCGCTGTCGGGTTGGCCGGCTTCGCCCCGGGTCAGCGCCCAGGCGGTCAAGAGCAAGAGGCCGAGCAGCGAGACCAACCCGACCAGCAGCGGACCGAACCGGAACTTGTCGAAGTCGATGAGCGGCGTGCGTTCGACGATCGGTGGCGGACCCCCGGCGTAGTGTGACGGATCGGCGGTCGGCTGCAACAGCCGTCGGTCGTTCGGACCGGTATCGGCGGCAACCGAGTCGGCACCCCGGTCGATCGTTCGAGCCGAGCTGACGTTCGGAGCCGGTGAGAGCGGGCCCTGATGGGCGAAGATCTGTGTTCGATCGCCGGGTGCGGGACCGGGACGACTTCCATAGGGCACCGGTGGCGGGAACTCGTGGAAGGCCGTTGTGTCGGTTCGGGTCGGCGCCGCCGAGACGCCGCTGGATGCAGCCGCGCCGTACGATGCCGTGCCGTTGAGTCCGGATTGGGCCATGGCCGCCTTCAACGCCACCGAAAAGTCTCGAGCGTTGTGAAATCGGTCAACCGGATTCTTAGCCATCGCTTTGGATATGACCCGACAGATCGGTTCCGGGGCGAGATGTCGGACATCCCCGAGCGGGTTGTTGACGACACGACCGATGACGGCCATCAGGTTGGCATCGTCCCCGGGGCCGAGGAAGGGCGGATGGCCGACCAGCAACGCCCACAGGCTGGCGCCGAGGCCGTAGACGTCGGCCGCCGGGCTGGCCTTGCCGTCGAGGAAGGTCTCCGGTGCGCTGTACGCCGGCGTGAAGGCCGTGCCGGTGGTGCGGGCCGACGCGGCCGGTGACGATGTCAACTTGGCAATACCGAAATCCGCAACCCGAGGCGCGCCGCTGTTGGTAAGCAGGATGTTGGCCGGCTTGATGTCGAGGTGGACAACGCCGGCTTCGTGGGCCGCGGCGACGGTCTCGGCCGCCACGTCGATGTAGCCGACGGCCGCTTGCCAGTCGAGCGGCCCCATGTCGATCTGAGCCTGGAGCGAACCGTTGGGGTAGTAGGGCATCACCAGGAACGGATCGCCGTGGCGGGTCACGCCGGAGCTGTAGACCGGGACGATCCCCTCGTGGTTGGACAGCCGGCCCATGGCTTTGCGCTCCCGATCGAAGCGTCGGGCGACGTCCGGATCATGGCCGGAGTTGATGACCTTGACCGCCACCACACGATCGAGATCGGCCTGGAGCGCGCGATAAACACGGGACGAGCCTCCTGTCCCGATCTGCTCCACCTCTTCCAATCCGTCAATGCCAAGATTGGTAACGCTCAGGGTCCCTCGCTCCTTTGGTGCAGAGAGCCTCCATGGTAGTCGTTCCCGCGCGCAACGAGCAGTCAGAAGGCCGATCGTGCCGATCGCCGGCTGTCGTGCTCGTCGCCCTACTCGCCCCGGGCCAGCACCGAGCTGAGCCAACCGGAGAAGGCGTTGGTGGTGATGCTGCGGCTGGCGGTCGAGTCCTCGGAATCGCCCGCAAACAGGACCGCCACCACCTTGTCGTCGTGGAGTACGGCGCTTCCCGAGGCGCCCTGGCCGCTCGGGAACGAGGCCAGCAGCACGCCCTTGTCGATCGTGCCGTCGGCCGAGCAGGTCACCGTGGGTGGTGAGTCGGGCGGGATGAAGCTGTCGAGGTTCGGGCTGGTGCAGCCCGGCCAGGAGGTGAAGTTGGCTGCCTGACCCGACGTGGATGTCACGGCCGAGAGGCGGGGCGTACCGGAATCGTCGGTGTTCGACACGGAGAATCGACCGGGGAAGCCGATGCTCGAGACCGGGTCGCCGATCGTGACCAGGCTGGAGTCGCCCAACTGCAGAAGCGGCACGTCGGCCGAGTCGGCCGGATCGCCGATGGTGACACTGCCCGTGTCGTTGATGGCGGCCTCGTTGGTGATCCTGACGACGGCGATGTCGAGAAAGGGATGGTTCTCGACCAGGGTGGCGATGTAGCGGATCTCGGCCGGTTCGTCGACCTCCGGAGACACCGCGACGACGAGCTGTTCGGCCATGGCGGCCACGTGTTGGTTCGTGACGATCATCGACTCGGACACGAAGAACCCCGAGCCATGGCCGGATTCGCTCAACAACATCACCGTCGACTGTTTGGCCGTGGCCAGCGCCTCGGCCTGGCTTTCGTCGCCGCGCAGGGCGAGCCAGGCGACGACGGCGGCGATCACCAGAGCGGTCGCGGCGATGGCGGCGATGGCCAGGCCGGCCCGGTTGGTCGGCTGTCGATGCCGGCCCGAGGTGACAACGCGGAGTTGGGTTCCGGCCGACGGATCACCGAGCTGAGCGATGAACGCCCCCTCGGCCTTGTACGGCCGGTTGAGGCGGCGCCCGTCGACGTAGGTTCCTTTGGACGACGCGTCCTCGAGCCACCAGACGCCCTGTGAGTGCACGAACCGCAGGTGCCGGCGGGAGACGAGCGAGTGCCGCTCGTCGACGGTCACGAGACAGGACGGGTCCCGACCGATGGTGACCTCGTGGCCGGGCAGAAAGACGTGGTCGTCACCGTCGATCTGAAGTCGTAAGGTGTCGGTCTCGACGAAGGTCGCCGCCGGGTTGTAGCTCTGGTCCGGCCCCGGCTGGCCCAGCACCGGCGGTTCGTCGTCGGGACCGAACACATCGGCATCGACAGGCCGGCGGGACGAGGCCAGATCGAGGGGTCGGTTCGCAGGATTCGACCAGTCCATCGGGTCCGAGTCCGGGCCGTCGCCTCCGATCGGAACAGGCTCGTCGATGTCGCCGTCGGCGCCACGGTCGCTGTCGGCGTTACGGGAGCGGTCGAGTTCGACGACCGCTGCGCCGGTCCTCAGGTCGACGACGGCATCGTCGTCGTCGACCCGGCCCTGGGCGGGGTGGGCGTGCTCGTCGAGTGCCACCGGTTGGCCGGAGGAGACGTCGCGCTGACGGCCTTCCTCGAAGCGGCTGCGATCTCCCGTCTCGATGTGGAGCAGGCCGGCGGTACCGGCTGACAGGTCTGGGGGTGGTGGTGGACCGAAGTCGACGACCGTGGGCGGCGAATCGGGATCGGCGTAGGGATCGAGACGGGCCTGCTCGTCGAGTGCCCGCGTGATGAGCCGCATGGCGAGTTCAACACCGCGGGGACTACCGAGGCGGATGACGACGTCGGTGCCGAGGGTCCACGACCGCGCCAATCTCACGCCGATCGGATCGAAGGAGCCGTGGGTGGAGGTGTCCTCTGCCTGCCAGCTGCGACCGTTCCAGTTCATGGTGAGATGGCGGCGCGAAACCGTTCCCTGAGGAACCACGACGGCGGCACTCGACGAACGGCCGATCAGTACCGGAGAGTCTTCCGGACTGAACCGCAGCCGGCCGCCCGGCCAAGTGATTTCGAGGTCATGCATGCTTCGAGACTCCACCGATGGTCGCCATCGGGACGATCGATCGGTAAGGACACCAAGGTAACCGCACTTGCATCGGAAGCGACAGTCGAACCGGGTGTCCACCGGTCCGTGAGCGACTGCAGTCCCGGCTCTCGGCCCCGAAGGCTCCCGCCGGTTCAACCCGGCTGGGAGACTGCGCTCAGACGGACTTTATGGCGTGGATATCTCCCGGAAGCACCCGGACCACCTGGCGGTCCACCGCGATGGAAATACCGTTGGCCCCGACGGCGAGGATGGTGCCGCTGATGATGCCGTTGGCGGTTTGAACCCGGGAATGACGTCCCAACATCGTGGTCGGGTTGGTCGTGCTGCGCATTTGTCTGTTGCTTCTCCTGTGCCGCGCTCCGTTGAGCGGCATGGGGAGTGAGAGTACATGTTCGGACCTCTCCGTGGGGCGGATTCGAGAAATTCGCCCATCTGATATCGCGAGCTTCGATCAATTCGACGTCGGTCATCGGAAACAGTGTTGGTCACCTGGTCAATTCGAATCAGCGTGCCAGGCCGTTCGGCCCGGACGTCATGGGCGGGTTCTCGAACCGCGCTCAGGCCCGCCCGACCATCGAGTCCACCGAAATCTCGATCACCACTCGATCGTCGCGCTGCTTCGGTGGCCGGTAGCGTTCGGTGTAGCGACGCACACCCTCGGCAACGCGATCGGGCTCGTCGGTCACCCGGGCCGCTCCGTAGAGCGTGAGCCAGCGACCGCCGTCCACCTGACAGACGGCGACACGCTGGCCGGGATCCCGAGCGATGTTCCGGGCCTTGATCGAGGTGGCCCAGGTGATGACCCGAGCGGTCCTCGACTCGGGTTCGTAGGTCACGCCGACCGGGGTCACCTGAGGGGTGCCGTCGGACCGCATCGTGGTCAGCGTCGCCAATTGGTACTCGGTCAGGAAGGCGAGCACGTCGTCGTCGAGCTGGTCGAGATCGAAGGTCATGTCGTCGCACGGTAGCGTTGGGTCACGAGGTTGGGAGGATTCCGGATTGAGTCACTTCGAGGACGAGACGGCGATTCGACCGGTGTCGGAGTCACCCGGGCCGATCGCCGGGTTCACGACCGAGCTGACGAACGCCTGGGACATCGGCGGCAACCCCAACGGTGGCTACCTTCTGGCCTCGTCGTTGCGGGCCGTGGCCGCGTTGGACGCCCGGCATCCCGATCCCATATCGGTGACGACGCACTATCTGCGGCCGGGATCCTCCGGTCGCGGGGCCGAAATTTCGGTCGAGACGATCCGGTCCGGGAGCCGGACGTCGACGCGGCGAACGGTGATGAGTCAGGACGGCAAGCCCCGAATCACATCGCTGGTGACCATGAGCGATCTGGGGCTGTGGTCGGGCCCCGATGTGGCGGTGGTCGAACCTCCACCGGTGGCTCCGGTGTCGGAATGCCTCGACCGATCGATGTTGCCCCAGGGTGTCGATCTGCCGATTCTCTCCCGGGTGGAGGTCCGCCTTGATCCGGCCACCGTCGAGGCGCCGCCCGACGGCGAGGCTCGGGGCTTCATCGCCGGCTGGATTCGCTTCACCGACGAGACACCCCCGTCTGCTCTGGCCCTACCGCTGTTCGCCGATGCGTTCCCTCCGTCGCCGATCGGTCTGCTCGGTGAGGTCGGGTGGATACCGACGGTCGAATTGACGGTTCAGGTACGGGCCCGTCCGGTCGACGGCTGGATCCGGGCCTGTTTCGAAAGCCGCGACATCGGCCGGGGGATGCTCATCGAAGACGGTTTGTTGTGGGACGCGGAGGCGAACTTGGTTGCCCAGTCCCGCCAGCTTGCGCTGATCCTCAGTTAAAGTGTGGGTATGTGGTCTGGGCCACAAGGGCTCCGGCCGTTGAGCGAAAGTAATGTCAATGCCTACAGGTACAGTGAAGTTCTTCAACGCAGAGAAGGGCTTCGGATTCATCTCCCGTGAGGGTGCGTCGGACGTGTTCGTGCACTTCTCCAACATCGTCGGTGAGGGTTACAAGACCCTCGACGAAGGACAGCATGTCGAGTTCGACATCGCTCCCGGTCGGAAAGGCGACGAGGCCAAGAACGTGCGGGCCCTGTAGCCCGCACGCGAACGCCCATTCGCGGCAATCAAAGCCGAAATCGAGTATTCGAGGGCCGTTCCCACCGGGAGCGGCCCTCGGCCTTTCCGGTCGCCGTCAGCCCGGCGCGATCGGCCGTCAGCCGTCGTTGGCGGCCAGGAGCTTGGTGAGCTCGTCCGAGGCGGTGACGATGCCGTCGGAGACGTACCGGTCGTGATTCGATTCGATGTTCCGCAGCTCGTATCGATAGTTGATCATCATCGCCAGCCCCCGGTCCCAACCGACCTCGGTGGGATTGGCCAGCCAGTTGAGCCGCTCGGCCCTGGCCCCGTTCGAGAGGTGGAAGTGGGTCACCGGGTCGAGCGCTCGTCCTGACGGTCGGCGCTGGTTGACGACGTACTCGGCCCCGAGGCGCATGAGAACCGGCTTGACCGCTGCGAGCCGGGTGTCGTCCGCCGAGGGCATCGGGCCCCCGACGAGCTCGGCCAGCCGTTCCCGCACCGGCGACATGGCTGCGTCGGCGAGTGCGCTGGATTCACGGTCGGTGAGGATCGAACGGCCCGAGTCGAGCTCGGCCAGCAGCCAGCGGCGGAAGCCGGGAAGGGGCGAGAGGGTGGCGAAGCGACGGAGTTCCGGCAGGTCATGGGTCAACTCCTCGACCACGGACTTGATCAGGAAGTCTCCGAGCGACACACCCGCCAGACCCCGGTGACAGTTGGAGATCGAATAGAAGATCGCCGTGTCGTAGCGATTCTCCTCCTCACTGGCCGTTCGGCGGTCGACCTCGGTTCGGGGAGGGCCGTCCGACACCTCGATGAGCGGCGTGACGGCGCCGGCCATTCCCTCCGTCAACGCAACCTCGACGAAGATCAACGGGTCGTCGGTCATAGCCGGGTGCACGTAGGCATAACACCGCCGGCCCGGACCGAGGCGCGCCTTGAGGTCGTTCCAGGACTGGATGGCGTGAACCGCCTCGTATTCGATCAACTTCTCGAGGAAGGCCGCCGGGGTACTCCAGGTGATCTGGGTCAGCGTGAGAAGGCCGACGTCGAACCAGGAATCGAGGATCGAGCGGAGCTCGGAGTCGAGCGTGATGAGGCCTTCGTGGTCGCGACCGCCGGCCCGAGTCAGGTCGCGGACGTCCTCGCGGAGCTGGACGAGAAACGAGAGACCTCCCTCGAGGCCGACGAAGCGGCGCATCAGACGCTCGCGGCGGGGCTCCAGAACGCTGCGAAGTTCGGCTTCGGCCGCTCGACGATCGACCGGCGTGTCGGCGTGGATCACCGCGTCGATCGTGGCATCGACCGCCTCGGTGTCGTTGCCGTAGTCCGAGGCCAACATGTCGAAAAACCGCTGCTGGCCGATCTCGGAGAAGCCGGCATAGGTCACACCCAGCATTCGGGCCCGCCTCCGGGCCGCGACCTCGCCACCGCGGGCATCGATGATCTCGTCGACCAGCTTGCGGATGCGACGCAAATCGCCTTCGGGAAGATCGGCGTTCACGCTGAGGAGCCGATCGCTGGTTCCCGTCCGCCAGCGCCGAACGCCCTGCCACAGTCGACCGACGTGCGCGCTCACCACCATGTTCGGTCCACAGAGGTCGAGGCGGTGATGTCAGGTGTCGGCATCGTGACGAATGCTAGTTGGCGTCGCCGTCCATCACCGGGTCGTCGAGGAAGGTCCTCGTCGACGCGCTTGTCTCGGCCGATACCGTCAGTCTCCGTCGACGGGAGTGCCGGTGTACGGTGTGGGGTCGCCGGGGCGGGGCACGATCGGGCGGCTCCAGGAGAGAAGCCCGGAGACGCCCTCGGCGATACGCCGCCAAGCGGTCGGATCCCAGCCGTCGACCACTTCCATCGCGCCGTCGTTGCGGATGAAGATCAATGCCGGAAGTCGTTCCACCCCCAGCGACTTCACCAACCGGCGGTCGGGGTCGGGGAACGTCAGATACGACTCCGACCAGGGTCCGAGGAACTGACGGCAGCCGTTTGAGTCGGTTGTCGCCACCCAGCCGACCCGGACATTGGCGGGGGAGTAGTGGTCGAGCAGCCGCCCGGCGGTTTCGAGAATCCAGGCACTTTCGTGGGTGTAGGGATCGATGGCGACCAGCAGGAACGGATAGGAGGTCAGCCAGTCCCGGAGGGGGTAACCCTCGCCATTGAGTGAATCGAAAACCAGATCGGCTGGAGCAACGGCCACGGCGGGCCAAACTAGCGTAGGTTTGACCCGACTACGAAGTCTTGGCCGCACAAACCGGCAAAAATTCTCCCAATCGTTCCAAAAGGAGGATTGAACCGCTCGCCGCCGGACCCGATACCGGCGCGCTTTCCCCCGTGCCGCAATCCACAGTAGGTTGAGGCATGCATCCAATCGAGCAGCTGCGATATGTGGCCCGGGCCAGCGGGGCCGACGCCCGACTCCTGGTGTCGGAGGCCGCCTCGGCCCTGCGTGTCTTCGGCAATGATCCCGCCGGTCTGCTCACCGGTTGCCGGCGGTTGCTGACGCGCCAACCGGCCGTGGGGCCGCTGTGGTGGATGTGCACCCGGCTCGTGTTGAGCGCCGACCAACGTTCCGAGGCGAGACTCGTCGTCGAGGAGCTTCAGGCCGATACCACCGACCGGCGTCTCGCCGAGGTTCTGCCGGACGGGGCCACGATCGCCCTCATCGGCTGGCCCGACCTGGTCGTCGAAACGGTTGGCCGACGGCGCGCCGATTGTTCGGCGCTGATCATCGACGTCGACGGTCTCGGTCCGTCGACGGCCCGAAGGCTGGAGCGCGACGGCGTGGACGCCGAATACTTCGAGGGTTCCCGAATCGCCGGTGTTGTCGCCGAGTCCGACGTGGTGTTCGTGGAGGCCGCGGCCGCCTCGACGGCGGCCGCGCTGGTCGATGTGGGCGGCCTGGCGCTGGCGGCCACGGCAAAGGCACTCGGGCGGCCGGTGTGGCTGGTCGTTCCCACCGGGTGTCTGCTGCCCGAACCCTACTGGCGGACGCTTGTCGAGCGGGTCGTCGACGTCGACCAACCGGCCTTCGTCGCCACCGCCGAGGTGATCGGTCTCGGGTTGGTGGACCGAGTCGTTCGCCCGGAGTCGGTGATCGACGGACTCGCCCTGTCGTCGCTGACGCCCGACTGCGCGCCCGCGACCGAACTTCTCGTTGAGGTTCGCTGATCGCTCATTGCGTGGCGTGATCGTGAACGGTGGTTCGGATGTAACCGGACCGACATGGTCCGCGTTGGTGTAACCGCCCCGTACTACCCTGGAGGGCATGGGTACATCATCGGTGGCGCATGATCGTTCCGGGCCGGCGCGCCGCATTGCCAATCCCGTTGTCGACCCCATGGTCGGTGCTTCGCCCGGGTGGTACTACGACCCCGCCGACGAGGCGATCTACCGCTGGTTCGACGGTGAGAGCTGGACCGAACACCGCTCCGACATCTTCAGCTCCGAACCCCCGGTCGAAGGCGGTACCGATCGAGCGAATTGACGGCACGCCACGCCGATCGGGAGCCTAGGCCTCGAGCTGGTTGACCAGGGTGCGGGAGATCACCTTGAGGCACAGTGTTTCGTCGGCACCCTCGAAGATGCTGAGAACGCGGGCATCGACGTAGTAGCGGCTCACATCGTACTCCTCGGCGTAACCCATACCGCCGTGGATCTGCACCGCTTCACGGGTGACCCACTCGGCGGCTCGGCACACGTAGGCCTTGATCATCGAGGCCTCCATCTTGCCCTCACCCTTGGCCATCATCCGGCCCACCGAATAGGCGAACTGGCGTGACGCCTGGATGAGGGCGGCCATGCGGGTGAGCTTGGCCCTGGTGAGCTGGTAGTCGGCGATCGGGCTGCCGAAGACGATTCGGTTCTCGGCGTAGTCCTTGGCCGCCTCGTAGGCCGCCTGCATGACGCCGATGGCCCGCGCTGCGGTTTGCAGCCGGCCGTTCTCGAAGCCGGCCATCTGGTAGTAGAAGCCACGCCCCTCGCCGTCGGCACCGCCGATGAGGTTGTCGGCCGGCACGAACCAGTTGTCGAACGACACCTCGTAGGAATGCATGCCCCGGTATCCGATGGTGTCGATCGGGCGAGCCTCCATCCTGCCGCCTCCACCGGGCGTGTCGGGATCCTGGTTCAACTCGAAGCCATGGCCGTCGCCCCGTTCCTTGGGAACGATGAAGATCGAGAGACCGCGGTGCCCGAGCGAGCGGTCCGGGTTGGAGCGGGCCAGCACCATCAACACGTCGGCCCGGGCGGCGAACGTGCACCAGGTCTTGACCCCGTTGATCAGCCAGCCACCGTCGGTCGGGGTGGCGGTGACCGTAATCCCGGCGACGTCGGAGCCGTAGTCGGGTTCGGTCACGGCCACCGCATTCATGATCTCGCCGGAGGCGAGGCGGGGAAGCCAGGTCTGCTTTTGATCCTCGGTGCCGCCCGCCTCGAGGGCCCGGGCCAGGATTTCGGGGCGGGTGATGAGCGAGCCGGCGGCACCGAGCGACCCCCGGCTGAGCTCTTCGGTGGCGATGACCATGCCGTAGTAATCGGATTCGCCGCCGGACGCGAAACCACCGTATTCCTCCGGTATCGAGAGGCCGAACAGTCCCATCTCGGCGAGCCCCTCGATGAGCGACTCGGGGATGTCGGCGTTGGTGCGGTGGATGTGTTCCGCCCGGGGTGCGACCTGATCGTCGGAGAAGCGGCGAAACGTGTCCTGAACCAGCTCGAAGTCGTCGTCGAGGTGGCGGGGCCCGTCGTTGAACGCCAGCCCGGCCAGCACCTGCGGGTCCCGCCATCGGGCGACGAACCCGGATACGCCGCTCAGCGAATCGGTGCCCGCACCCCACAGATCCTCCCGGCCCCACAGCCTTCCAGCCAGATCGGCCACCACGTCGGCCACGAAGACACAGGTGAGCTTGGCCTCGACCTCGCCCTTGGCCCCGTAGTCGATCATCGCCCGGGCCGTTTCCACGGCGGCGGCGGCGTGGGCCACGTCGTAGGCCAGAACCTGGTCGGCGTCGACCGACCCGGTTTCGGCCAGCCTCTTGACGGCGTTGCGGACCACCGAATCCGCGGCGTCGATGGCGGCGTTGGCGTTCTGCAGATCAGGTTCCGGCATGCATCCAAGAGTAGGAGCGGCGCTGATCGGGGGTGACATCGAGTTCGGCCCGGTCGGCTCGAGCGATCACGACCATCGTCATCTAGCATCGGAGCGATGATCGACGCCGTCGACCTCGAACGCTGGTTCTCCGATCACGGGCGTGACCTGCCGTGGCGGCGGACCCGTGATCCGTGGTCGATCCTGGTGTCGGAGATCATGTTGCAGCAGACCCAGGTGAACCGGGTCGTCGACCGCTGGCACCGCTTCCTCGATCGGTTCCCCACGCCGCAGGCCGCCGCTGCCGAGCCGGCCGCCGCGGTGATCGACGAATGGTCCGGGCTGGGCTACAACCGGCGGGCGGTGAACCTCCACCGCTGCGCTGTTGCCGTCGTCGAGCGGTTCGGCGGTGCCATGCCGGCCACACTGGGGGACCTGCTGTCGTTGCCCGGCGTCGGGGCCTACACCGCGCGGGCGGTGGCCGTTTTCGCGTTCGGGCAGGGCGAGGCCGTCGTCGACACCAACGTGGCCCGCATCCTGGCCCGGGTGTCGGGGCGCACGATGACCCGGACCGAGGTTCAGCGGTTGGCCGACGACTGTGTGGCCGGCCGGGATCCCTGGGTCTGGAATCAGGCGTTGCTCGACGTGGGGGCGACCCTCTGTCGACCGAACCCCGACTGTGGGCGGTGTCCGTTCGCCCCGGTTTGTCGCTGGCATCGAGCCGGCAACCCGATGCCCGATCCGGCGGATGGCTCGGCCGGCGTGTCTCAGAAGCAGTCGACGTTCGAAGGCTCGGACCGGCAGGGTCGCGGTCGGTTGGTGCGTGCGCTCCGGTCGGGCCCGGTCGACGACGAACGCCTGCCCGAGACCATGGGCTGGTCCGACGACCTCGAGCGGGCCCGCCGGGTGGCGGGGACGCTCGTGGCCGACGGCCTCGTCGAGCACAGCGGCGGCCGCTACCGGCTCCCGACCTGAGCGCCCGGTCCGGATCCGTGCCGCCCGGTCTCGTGGCGGTGGCTCGGTTCCTCCGGCGAACCCGCGGCCGACGTCGGGCGGCGGTGATTCGGCCTATCCGGAAATGGAGCGGACCAGAGCGTCGACCGCCTCGTCGGCCAGGGCCACCATCTCGGCGTCGGTCCGGTCCTGGATCGGATGTTTCACGAACACCCGTTCCGGCTGGAAGCCCAACGCCTCGCCTTGCACCTCGGCGGCTTCGACGAAGACGTCGCTGGCGACGAACACGGTCGGGATGCCGCGCCGCTCGAGGTCAACGGAGTCGTGCACACTGCACGACGTGCAGCTGCCTCAATCGGCCAGCGCCTCGATCACGGCGTCGCAGTTGACCGCGATCTCGTGTCGCAGGTCGACGGGAGCCGGTTTGGCGAAGGTGGGCTTCCGGTAGCGAACGACCTTGGCCCCCAGACGGTCGAGGTGGGATTCGACCTGATCAAGGAAGACGTCACCCCGTGGCTTCGAGATGTCGAGTAGCCCGACGGTGAGCCCGGTGAGGCCGGCCGGTCGGGGGGCCGGTTGCAGGTCGGCGGCTGTCCTGCCTGCGGTCGGATCGAGGACCACCAGCGGGTCGCCGGTCGTCGCTGGGTCGTTGTTCGATGGGGTCATGGTCACGTCTCCACGTTCACTGGATCTCCACGGTTACGGGTTCCGAGCCGGTCCTACCCCCGACCCAGCCGTCGAGGATGGCCGAGAACAACCCGGCGTCCCCTCCGGCATGAATGATCTGCAGGCCCCCCGGCCGGAATTTCGGGACCGGTTCGTCGGCGAACCTGGCGGGAAGCCCCTCCTCGATGCCGTCCGTCCCACGGACCATCCGGGCTCCCGGGACGGTGAGCAGCTCGTCGAGTTCGGCCCGGAACCGTTCCTTGTCCCAGCCGGCCTCACGGAAGATGCGGCCGTGTTCCGGTGAGACCACGAGCATGGCGTCGAATCCCCCGGCCAGTTTGGGATGGCCGGACGCCTGCAGGCAGGCGGCGAAGGATCGTACCAGCGACTCCGGTGTTCGAGAGATCTGATCTCTGATGGCGGCGGGACCCGATCCGGCGAAGACGGTGACGGTGTCGGCGTCGGGTTCGAAGCCCCGTTCGACGGCCAGTGAGGAGAACGGGGAGTCGTGTTCCCGCTCGGCGAAACAGAACGACAGCTTGCCCGGTGAGCCGAGCATGGCCATGTCGACCTCTCCCGGGCGGCCGCCGCCGAGGTTGCGGACCACCAGTTGCAGGGCGCGGCCGATCGTGAGGTTGGCCCGGTTTCCCTGACCGAAGGCGTTCCCACCGGAGTTCATGCCAAGCCGCTTCGCGATCGGGCCGTTGACGATCAGCACCGGCCCGGAGAAGTAGGTGGTGGCCAGGAGGCCGTGCATGTTGAATTCGCTGGTGCAGGCGGCTTCGACGGCGGCCAGCACCACCGGGAAGTACTCGGGTTTGCAGCCGGCCATCACGGCGTTGACCGCAATCTGCTCGACGGTGGCCGGGTGGAGGTCGGGCGGAATCTCGGCCACGGTTTCGCCGGGCGAGCGGGTCGTTCCCTCCAGCATGGCCATCACCCGAGCCTCGGTCGGCGGCACCACCGGCAGCCCGTCGGTCCAGCCCCGGTCGAAGGCCGCCTCGAAGGGGTCCTCGAGACGTGCCAGTTCGACGCGGCGGGAGTGCAGAGCCGAGCTGCCGAAGCGAACGGCGAGTTCTGAACTCAGCGACGGATCGACCGACAGCGACCCGCAGCCCGGCCTGAACTCGGGCAGATCCGGACCGAGATCATCGACACCGGTGAGCTTCTCCCAGTGAGGTCGCGACCAGCCGACGGTGCGCTCCTCCTCCCGACCGTCTCGGGCCAGGATCAACGTCGGCACCGTCTCGATGTCGTGATGCCAGGAGAACGCCAGACGGGTGTCGTCGGTGGGCGAGACGGAGGCCGGAAAGCCGGGGTCGTCCTGGGTGAAGACCGTGAGCGGACCCGACTCGGCCAACTGCTCGAGTACGGGTACCACCAGTTCGCAGGTCGGACAGTCGCGTTTGACCACGGCGATCAGGCCATCGGGCAGCGGCGGCCGGTCAGGCGAGGCGTCGGCAGCGGCTCCGGTGGCGTTCCCCATGGGCAAACAGTAGGTCGCCGGCCGGTGATCGGTCGAACCGACACCGGGCGAATCCCTCAACGCTAGGCTTGGCCTGGCCTTCGGAGCATCTCCGCCCGAGCAACCAGACCGACAGCCGAGCATGATCCTGGAGTGAGCAGCGATGACCGACGCCCCGAGTGACCCCGAGATCGACCCGGGCCACTTTCGTCATGTGCTCGGTCACGTTCCCACCCCGGTGACCGTCGTGACCACCGACGGGGAACCCGGAGCCGGGCGCCCCGCCGGGGTGACCATCGGATCGTTCACGTCGATCTCTCTCGACCCACCGCTCGTCGGCTTCTACATCGGTGCCGCAGCCGGTACCCGGACTGCGATCGAGGCGCAGGGTCACTTCTGTGTCAACATCCTGGCCGACGATCAACAGGAACTGAGCAACCGCATGGCGTCGAAGTCCGATGACAAATTCGAGGGCATCGCCTACGAGGTCTCCGAGACGGGTTCGCCGATCCTGCCCGACGTGCTCGGGATCATCGACTGCCGGATTCAGGAGGTGGTCGAGGCCGGGGATCACGATCTGATCATCGGTCGGGTGCTCAATCTGTCGGTTCGCCGGGAGGCCCGGCCGCTGCTGTACTTCAAGGGGCAATACGGATCATTCTCCGGCTGAGTTCGGGGTAGATCGGCCCCTGCGCCGGACGCGGAACCGGTGGTTAGATGGAATCACAGGCGGATCCGGGGTCGAACCGTGGAGGTCGACCGCTGATCAGGTCGAGCGGCGAACAGGCGAACAGGCGAACAGGCGGCGGGATTTGGCGATCCAGACGGTGCGAACACAGGTCGAAGATGTGCGGTTCAGCCCGGCGTGGTTCGTCGCGTCGGCGGCCTCGATTGGTTTTCTTGCCGTCATCGCGCCGAGTGGGCTGTATCTCCTCGGCTTCCTCGGCGTCATCATCGTCACCCACGAGGCCGGCCATCTGGTGGCCGCCCGCTGGGCCGGGATGCGACCGTCGGAGTTTTTCTGGGGGTTCGGACCGGAGGTCTTCTCGGTCACGGTCGGTGATTGCCGCTACGGCCTGAAGGTTCTGTTCATCGGTGGTTACGTCAAGATCGAGGGAATGACGCCGGACTCGGACGTCCCGGAGGGATTCCCGGAGTCGGCCACCTATCGGGCCGCTTCCCATGGAGGCCGCTTGGCCACGATCCTGGCCGGCCCTGCGGTGAACATGGTCACCGCCGTTCTGGCGTTTGCCGCGGTCGAATGGCGCAAGGGGGCGACGTTCGTCGAATCGTGGCGCACCGCGTTTGCGCTCGTCCAGCTCGTGATCACCGCGACGGCGGCTTCACTGGCCCGGTTGGTCGCCCAACTCGGAGCCTACGTGAGTGTCGTCGTCGACGTGTCCGGTGCGACCGAGGCGCCCGTGCGGTTCCTGTCGCCGGTCGGTCAGGCGGCCATCAGCGGCCAGGTTGTCGAGCGGGGGGTGGGTGCCAGCCTGCAGTGGTTCGGCATCCTGGCCTGCGCCGTCGGTGCCATCAACCTGGTGCCGCTGCCTCCCCTCGACGGGTCTCATGCGCTCGTCGCCGTGTTCGAAGCGATCGCACAGCGGCTTCGGCGCGACCGCACGATCACCTTCAACGTGACGAGGCTGGTTCCGGTGGCCTACCTGACGATCGGCGCGCTCGTTGCCCTGTCGATCACCGCGTTGATCCTCGATCTCCGCGACCTCACCGCCTCGTAACCCGGCCTCGTGGCGGCGTCTCCGCCGTCGGCTATGTTGGCAGTCAATGGCTGTCTATGCACTCGGCGGGGCCGAGCCGAAGATCCATCCGACCGCATTCGTGCATCCTCAGGCGACGGTGATCGGCAATGTCGAGATCGGCGCCGAGGCGTCGATTTGGCCGTCCGCGGTGTTGCGGGGTGACGAAGGTTTCATCCGTATCGGTGACCGCACCTCCGTGCAGGACGGCTCGGTTCTCCACACCACGGTCGACGATCCGACCATCGTCGGGAACGACTGCATCATCGGCCACATCGCCCACCTCGAGGGCTGCATCATCGAGGATCAGGCGCTCGTCGGCAACGGTGCCGTCGTGCTGCACCGGGCCGTCATCCGGACCTGCTCGCTGGTCGGTTCCAACGCCGTCGTTCCCAACGACATGGAGGTGCCGAGCGGTGCCATGGCGCTCGGGGTTCCGGCCAAGATCCGGGAGAACAGAGTCACGCTCGACATGATCACCGGGGGCGTCGAAGCGTACATCGAGCGGGCACGGCTGTATCGCTCCCAACTGCGCCGACTCGACTGACCGGAACACATTTTCGCGGTCCCCGCATGGAATGAATGTCCGTGCACATTGTTACTATGTACGTAGTGGAAATTAGACGTGAACCCCATTTCTCGGAGCCCTCATGACCGTTACGCCCGAAAGCCTCGATCTTGGTCGCTACAAGCTTGGTTGGAGTGATGCCGAAGACTACGTGTTCAAGCCCAAGAAGGGTCTGAACGAAGACATCGTCCGTGAGATGTCGTGGATGAAGGGTGAGCCCGACTGGATGCTCGACATGCGGCTGAAGTCGCTGCGTCACTTCGAGCGCCGCCCGATGCCCAACTGGGGTGGCGACATGTCGGAGATCTACTTCGACGACATCTTCTACTACATCAAGCCCACCGAGGGCCAGGTCGACAAATGGGAGGACCTGCCCGACGCGATCAAGGACACCTACGAGAAGCTGGGCATACCGGAGGCCGAGCGCAAGTATCTGGCCGGTGTGACCGCCCAGTACGAGTCCGAGGTGGTCTTCCACCGGAATCGCGAAGATCTCGAACGCCTGGGTGTCGTCTTCTGCGACATGGACACGGCGCTGCGGGAGTACCCGGAGCTGGTCAAGCCCTACTTCGGGAAGATCATTCCCATGAACGACAACAAGTTCTCCGCCCTCAACACCTCGGTGTGGTCCGGCGGCTCGTTCATCTACGTGCCGCCCGGGGTCGAGGTCGACCAGCCGCTGCAGGCCTACTTCCGGATCAACGCCGAGAACATGGGCCAGTTCGAGCGCACCCTCATCATTGCCGACGAGGGCTCCAAAGTGCACTACATCGAGGGCTGCTCGGCCCCGGTCTACACCTCGGATTCGCTGCATTCGGCCGTGGTCGAGATCGTGGTGAAGCCGTCGGCCCACGTCACCTACACCACGATCCAGAACTGGTCGTCGAACGTGTTCAACCTGGTGACCAAGCGGGCCCGGGTCGAGGCCGAGGGCCACATGGAGTGGATCGACGGCAACATCGGTTCCCGTCTCACCATGAAGTACCCGGCGGTCTGGCTGGTCGGCCCCAAGGCCAGCGGCGAGGTCCTCTCGGTGGCCTACGCCGGCCCCGGCCAGCACCAGGACACCGGCGCCAAGATGGTGCACGCCGCGCCCGAGACCTCGTCGAAGATCGTGTCGAAGTCGATTTCGAAGGACGGCGGTCGTTCGTCGTATCGGGGCCTGGTTCGAGTGGAGGATGACGCCTACGGCTGCAAGAGCCACGTCCAGTGCGACGCTCTGATCCTCGATGACGAGTCGATCTCCGACACCTATCCGTACATGGAGATCGGTTCCCACGACGCCGAGATCGGCCACGAGGCCACGGTGTCGAAGGTGGCCGACGAGCAGCTGTTCTACCTGATGAGCCGGGGTCTCTCCGAGGAGCAGGCCATCGGCATGGTGGTCAACGGCTTCATCGAACCCGTCACCCGCACCCTGCCGATGGAATACGCCGTCGAGTGGTCCCGCCTGATCGAGCTCCAGATGGAAGGCTCGGTCGGCTAGTTCGACCCGGCCGCGAGTTGGGCCCCGACATCGGGACGTCCGGCGCGCAAAGCAGCGGTCTTGGGAGACGAAAACGGTCCACCCGGGTCGGGAGACCGAGCCTTACCGGGATTCGACCGGGAAACGGCATCGAGCCCGGTCGATATCGACCGGGCTCGATGTCATGCTCTCCGGAGGGCGAGTGCCTACTCGGCGGCGGAGTCCCCCATGTCGGGGATCTTGTCGGTGAGCTCGTCGGCCTTGTCGGCCAGATCCTTGGCCTTCTCGCCCATGTCGCCTGGAAGCTTGTCGGCGTGCTCCTCGGCCAGATCCTTGGCCTGATCGGCGGCGCCCTTCGCCTTGCCGGCGAGATCCTTGGCTTTGTCGAAAATTCCCATCGATGAGTCCTTCCGTTGGTCCCACCGGGGCCGGGTACTCGGTTTTGAGCACACGCCCGCGGCCGGAGGTGGACGTGTTCAGACTAGTGACTGCACGTGCTGTTTCTACGATGATGGGCCTTGTTCGTGGCTCGTCCGTGCCTCGCGGATGCGCACCGGTCTCCGGTTGTGACAAATCGATGACAGGGGGAACCAGCTTCGTCCCGTTGTCGCCCTAGGGACCATGAGCATCCAAAAGCGAGACCGAACGCAGGCCCCGTGGGCACTCCTGGCCATCTTGACGGCGCTTGCCATCATCGCCTCATCCTGTGGCGGCTCCGATGACGCAGGCACCGAAGTCACCGACGAGTCGTTCGAGGAGCCGACCGAGGATGCCGACGCTGCCCTGGTCGAGTCGGGCGACTCCGGGGGCGACGAGGCGATGGAGGCGGAAGAGCCGGCGGACGCCGCCGGGGAAATGAGGCATGAGGAGGCGATCAGCGAGGACGATGCGGCAGCAAGTCCGACGTCGATGGCGGGTCGCAGCCTGTCGGCCGATGAAGCGGCGCCGGCTGCCGACGGATTCTTCGCCCCCGATGAGCCGGAGGTCGAGGACACGGGGGCCAACTTCGCCGATTACGGCATCCGGCCCTTCGTCGAAACGACTCGTGATCCACTGTCCACCTTTGCTCTCGACGTCGATACCGGCGCCTACGGCATCGCCCGTCAGTGGCTGGAGCAGGGACTGCTACCACCGAGGGAATCGGTCCGGGTCGAGGAGTACGTCAACAGCTTCGACTACGACTATCCGGCGCCCCGTGAAGGGCTGACCGTCGTCGCCGACGGGGGTCCGTCACCATTCGATCGTGACAACGTGATCCTCCGCCTCGGGGTGCAGGCCGAGCAGGTGTCGAACGCCGAGCGGCCCGACGCGGCGTTGACGTTCGTGATCGACACCTCCGGGTCGATGGATCGCCCCAACCGGCTCGGCCTGGTCAAGGACGCGCTGGCCGGTCTGACACGCGAGCTGAGCGATGACGACACGGTCGCCATCGTGACGTACTCCGACTACGGCCAGGTCGTTCTGGAACCGACCGCGGTGCGCAATCAGGATGAGATCCTCGACGCCATCGACCGTCTGCGCCCCACCGGCTCGACGAATCTCGAGGCCGGTCTGGCCGTTGGCTACGAGCTGGCCAACCAGCAGTACCGCCGAGGGGGCGTGAACCGGGTCATCCTGGCCTCCGACGGCATCGCCAATGTCGGCCTCACCGATCCCGACCGGCTGTCCCGCATGATCCGCGATGATGCCGATGAGGGCATCCAGCTCGTCACGATCGGTGTCGGCATGGACGACTTCAACGACGTCATGATGGAGCAACTCGCCGACCAGGGCGACGGCTTCTACGCCTACGTTGACGACCTCGCTGAAGCTGAGCGGCTGTTCGGCGACGAACTGGTGTCGACGCTGGTCACGGTGGCCATCGATGGCAAGATCCAGGTCGAGTTCAACCCGGAGACCGTCGAGCGGTACCGCCTGATCGGTTTCGAGAACCGGGCCGTGCTCGACGACGATTTCCGCAACGACTCGGTCGACGCCGGAGAGCTCGGAGCAGGCCATCAGGTCACCGCGCTCTACGAGCTGACCCTGCGGTCGGGTGCCTCCGGTCGCGATCGTCTCGGCACCGCCCAGTTGCGCTGGGAGGACCCCGAGGAGCGCTCGGTGCGGGAGTCCCGCCTCGAGCTCACGGTGAACACGCTGGAGGACCGGTGGTCCGACACCTCCGACGACTTCCGTCTTGCCGTCACGGTGGCCTCCTTTGCCGAGATCCTCCGCGACAGCCCGTACCGGGGCGACATCAGTCTCTCCCAGGTTCAGGCCGAGGCCGACGCCATGTCGGGACGCTCGGGTCAGGTCGCCGAGTTCGTCGGTCTGGTCGAGCGGGCCCGCGAGCTCTCCTGATCGCCGAGCCGTGGGTGTGCCGCTTTTCACCCCCGGGAAGAGCCGCTTGCTGTTGCAAGCACTCGCAAACTCTGGCATACTGGCAACTGTGCGGGAGTGTTCCGCCGGACTCAGCTCCGACACAGGAACACTTCCATCGTGGCCACGTCATTCGCACCGGCCATGGAATCCCACGCCCAACTGCTCTGTAAGGAGTGACCATAATGGCCCCCCGTACCATCTCCCGTGACGCCCTCAAGTTCGACCGTAGCCGGTTCGACCTTTCCAAGCTCGACGTCTCGAAATTCGACATGCCCAAGTTCGACATGCCCAAGTTCGACCTTCCCAAGTTCGACCGCAGCCGCCTCGAGTCATTCGATCGCGAGAAGTTCGAAGCGACCATGACCGCCCGCCTCGACAAGGTCGAAGAGCGCCTGCCGGCCCCGGCCGACCGCATGTTCCACCTCCAGCGGGTCGTGGTCGAAACCGGCTACAACCTGACCCGTAGCGCCACCGAGACCCTGGTCGAAGCGACCAACTCGGTCCTCGAGCAGGCCAAGACCTCCACCGAGAAGGTCGTCAAGACCTTCCGTAACGAGGCCGACGCCGTTCGCTCCGACGCCACCCGTGCCGCTGCCGCCACCAAGTCGGCCGCCGCCGACATCGCCGGCAGTGTTCGATCCGATGTGGCCGAGACCACGGACACGGTCGCCGACCGTATCGAATCCCTCGATGCCGAGGCCACCGACTACAGCGCCTGGACCAAGGAAGACCTGTATGAGCGAGCCCAGGAGCTCGATATCGCCGGTCGATCCTCGATGAGCAAGGACGAGCTGGTCGCCGCCATCGCCGGTCGCTGAGAGCGACCGGCAGCCGACCGAGCAACGGACCACTGGAACATCCGGTGGTCCCGGAAACCCCGCCTTCCCCCTCGGCGGGGTTTCCCTCGTTTTGCGCCCACCCCTCTATCCCGAACTTTTGTGGGTTGAGTACCCGTCGACCCGAAACTTTGGCTGGCCGGTGACCCGCTACCGGGTCACTGGCCCACGAAAGTTCGGAGATGGGGGACCCCGGGGTCAGCCGAACAGTGCGCCGAGGACGAGGGTGATCATGTTGTCGAAACTCGACTGCCGGTCCTCGGGGCTCATCGCCTCACCCCGCTTGATCTGATCGGACACCGTGGCCACGGTCAACGCCTTCGCTCCGTATTCGGCCGCAACGCCGTACAACCCGGCCGCCTCCATCTCCACGGCCAGAAAGCCGTAGCGTTCCAAAAGGGCGAACGTGTCGGAGCCCTCCGGCTCGTAGAAGGTGTCGGAGGTGAAGATCGAGCCCACGTGTGTGTCGAACGGCTGACCGGCCGCGTGGGTGACGACGGCCTGTATGAGGTCCCAGCTCCCGACGGCGGGGAAGTCGCGTCCGCCGAATCGCCGGCGATTGACCGCCGAGTCGGTGCCTGCGGCCAAACCGACGACAAGATCCCCGAGGTTCATGTGATCCTGCAGTGCCCCGCATGATCCGACCCGGATGATCCGGTCGACGCCATAGTCCTTGATCAGCTCCGTCGAGTAGATCTGTATCGACGGCACACCCATGCCCGAACCCTGGACCGACACCGGATGACCGTTGTAGGTCCCGGTGAAGCCCAGCATGTTCCTGATTGCGTTGACCTGGCGTACATCGTCGAGATAGTGCTCCGCGATGTACTGCGCCCGCAACGGATCGCCCGGCATCAGGACCGTGGATGCGTAGTCGCCGTCGGCCCCTCCAAGATGCAACGTTCCCATCGTTCATGCTCCAATCCGGTTTCGGTGATCGGCGGAGCGTCACTTTAGAGGGCAAGATGGATCCATGGCAATGCGCCAGGACTGCAAACACTTCCAGAGCCGGACCTACCCGAGTGGCGACACCATGCGCAAATGTGTGCTGGATCTCGCTCCGGAAGCGCCGTGGAACTGCCCGGAACATTGCGATTCCTATGAGCGCCGGCTGGCCGACGTCAACTGGCGTCACGGCTCGTTGATCACGCCGGCCACGCCGGATCCACCGGCCAGCGTCGGCTCCGACGGGTCGGTCTCGGCGCTCCTCGACGAAGCGGAGAACATCATCAACGCCGCCGGCCCGACCATTCGGGCCGAGGTCGAGGAGGAACACGCACGCACCCGCCGTCGATCCACAGGAAAGGGACGCTGGCGCAAACCGAGGTGGCCCTTCGGGCGATAGCCTGGTCAAACGTGACTAGACACTTTTCGCCCGATGCTCTGGCTTCCGTGTCGGGGTTGAATCCTCGTCCCGGGCGGATGGAGGCGGCACAGACCGCGGCCACCCTGGAGCTCCCCAATACCGAGACCGAGGAGTGGCGGTACAGCCCGGTGGGCAAGTTGTCCCTGGGCGACATGGGGCCGGTCCCGGAGGCACCGTCGGACGGGGACCCGGCCCGGTCCGTCCAAGCCGAGGTCGACTCCATCGTCCCCCGCAGTGACCGTGCGGCCACCGTCGTCGTGATCGATGGCCACGTCATCGACATCGACATCGCAGACAGCTGGGCGGCCAAGGGCCTCGACGTCACGTTCGACGATCAGAGGGTGTGGTCACCCTACGATGGTGTGCCCACCATCTTCGACTACTGGCATCAGGCGTTCTCCGCTGGAGCGCTGGTGGTGCGCACGCCGAGCGGCTTGGCCGTCGACCAGCCGGTGGTCGTCATCAACCACCACGATCGGTCGGACTCGGTCGCCTTTCCCCACATCGTCGTCGAGATGGGCGAGAATTCCGAACTGCAGGTTCTGGAATGGCAGAGTTCAACCACCGGTGCGATCGGCGCGTCGGTTCCGGTTGTGGAGTTGGACGTCACGGCGGCCGGGAGGTTGAGCTACTCGACGGTCCAGGTCATGGGGCCCGACTTCACGATCATCGGCCGCCTGCGATCATCGGTGGCGGGCCAGGCCACCCTCAACACAGGCATCGCGGCCTTCGGCGCCCGGTATGCCCGTACCAGGGTCGACTCCCGCCTGGTGGGTCGTGGTGGCACGGCGAACCTGCTGACCGCCTACTACGGCGATGGTTCGCAGATCCACGACTTCCGGATCTTCCAACATCACGAGGCCCGCGACACCCGCAGCGATCTGCTGTTCAAAGGGGCTCAGGACGACGCATCCGGCTCGATCTACACGGGGCTCATCCACATCCATCCGGAGGGCGCCGGGACCAACGCCTTCCAGACCAACCGCAACATCAAGCTCAGCGAAGACGCCTGGGCCTGGTCGGTCCCCAATCTGGAAATCGAGAACAACGAGGTGCACTGCTCCCACGCCTCCACCGTGAGCCCGGTCGACGACGACCAGCGCTTCTACTTGGGTGCTCGTGGTGTGCCGCCGGGTCGGGCCGACCGCCTGATCGTTGCCGGCTTCTTCCAGGAGGTGATCGACCGCATGCCGGTCGCCGCCGTGCGTCCCGAGCTGCAACGTTTGATCGCGGCCAAACTCGACCGGCGGGAGGTGTCGTCATGACCGCCGGCGGTCCGGAAACCCGAAGCCCCGACGGCCTCACGATCCTCGAGATCGGGCCACTCGCCGATTTCGACCCCGACTCGGCCCGCCGAGTCGATGTCGCCGGGCATCGCCTGGCCGTGATTCGCATCGGCGACGATGTCTACGTGATCGGTGACGAATGCTCGCACGCCGACTACTCCCTGGCCGAAGGGGAGATCGACACCGACGACAAGACCATCGAGTGTTGGAAGCACGGCTCGACCTTCTCCGTGGAAACCGGTGAGCCGACCTGTATGCCCGCCATCAAACCCGTTCCCGTCTACACCGTTCGGGTGGAAGACGGCGTGATCAACGTCGAGGTGTCGTCATGACCGCAACCGAATCCGCCTTGGTGATCAGCGGCCTCCGAGCTGCGGTCGGAGGCACGGAGATTCTGAAGGGCGTCGACCTGGAGATCAGGCCGGGCGAGGTCCATGCCGTCATGGGTCCCAACGGTTCGGGCAAGTCGACGCTGTCCCACGTGATCATGGGTAAGCCCGGTTATGAGGTTCTCGGTGGGTCGGTGACCCTCGACGGCGTCGAACTGTTGGATCTGCCAACGTGGAAGCGGGCGCAGGCCGGCTTGTTTCTGGCGATGCAGTATCCGACCGAGGTTCCCGGCGTCTCGCTGATCGATGTGTTGTCGGCCGCGGCCGAGGCCGCTGACCAGCCAACCGATGACCTCCAGGCCCGGCTCGAAGCCGAGGCCGATCGCATCGGGTTCGACCATGACTTCCTGGTCAGACCCGTCAATGTCGACATGAGCGGTGGTGAGAAGAAGCGCAATGAAACGCTTCAGCTCGGTGTGGTCAATCCTCGATACGCCGTGCTCGACGAACTCGACTCCGGCCTCGACCTCGACGCGTTACGCATCATCTCCCGCCGAATCGAGGAGACCACCGAGGAGAACAATCTCGGGTTACTCGTCATCACCCACTACAGCCGCCTGCTCAACGAGTTGAAGCCCGACCGGGTCCATGTGCTGTCCGGAGGCCGGATCGCAGTCTCCGGTGGCCCTGAGCTGGCCGAGGAGTTGGAGTCGACGGGGTACGCCGGGTATGCCGAGGTCGAGGTTGCGCCCGCAGCCGCATCCGGCGCGTCCATCGATCCGTTCGCCGACCCGCTGGCCTGACCCTCCCGAACTGCGTAACGGGTGGTGACGACCCATGTCGTCGTGGCTCGAGGCCGACGGAGCGTGGTGCGTCAGGCGTTCGCCATCTCGTCGATGGCCTGGAGCAGGGTGTTCCAACTGAGGGTGGCGCATTTGATCCGCACCGGGAACTTGACCACACCTCGGAGCGCTTCCAGGTCGCCGAGAGGGAGTTCGGCGT
>JBFHME010000012.1:0-41898 GCA_041594435.1 Acidimicrobiales bacterium | reverse complement strand
TGATCGCCTTGCCGACGTCGGTGGCGCACACCACGCGAGCCACATGGATGTGCCCGGTCTCGACGTCCACCGCCACGTCGACGGCCTCGGCCACGTAGCCGTAGGCGAAGTTGGGGACGCCGGAGCCGTCCTCGGGATCGAGCGCCTCGGTCGGCGGTGGCACGTAGCGGAACCGTCCCCGGGCCGGTCGGTCACCGTCGCGCCAGGCCTTCTGCGCCTCCTCGGCGGCACCGAGGATCGAGTTGCCGGCCATGAACGTCAGCCGGGAGGCCGACGCCGAACCGGAGTCGCCGCTCGACGAGGTGTCGGAGAACCGCCCCTCCATTCGATCGAGCGGCACGCCCGTGGCCTCGGCCGCCATCTGCAGGAAGGCGGTGTGGGCACCCTGCCCGACGTCGGCCCCCGCGTGGAACAGCTCACCACGCTCCGGCTTCTCCGCGCCGTCGTCGCCGTGGAGCACGATCTCGGCCTCGCACCGTTCGGGGAAGCCGAACGAGAAGCCCACGTTCTTGAACGCGCAGGCGAACCCCCGGCCTCGCCGTAGTGCGTCGGTGGACGGCGGGAGGGAGGCGAACGGCGAGAACGGTCGGGGGCTCGGCCGTCCGGTGCCGCCCGTTGGTGCGTCGGGGCCCGTCGCGAAGCCGCTTTCGGCGGCGCATCGCTCGATCACCTGGGGCAGCGTCACCCCGTCGGGCATCGGGGTCTGGGTGATGAACGTCGACCCGTCGCGCAGGGTGTTGCGACGGCGGATCTCCACGGGGTCCATGCCCAGCGCCTCGGCCAATCGGTTCATCTGGCATTCGGCGGCGAAGGCGGCCTGGGGCCCGCCAAAGCCACGAAAGGCGCCGCCGGGGACGGTATTGGTGTAGACGGCGTGGGAGTCGATGCGGGCGTTGGGGACCTCATAGGGCCCTCCCTGACCGATGTGCAGGTTGCCCAGCACCTTGTTGGAGGTGTAGTTGTAGGCGCCTGCGTCGAGCCAGGCCTCGCTCTGTACGGCCACGATGCGGCCCTCCGCATCGGCCCCCCACCTGGCTTGAATCCGGCCGCGGTGCCGCTTGTGGTGGCCGACGATCGACTCCTCGCGCGACCAGACGCTCGCCACCGGCCGGGTTTCGCCCCGTTGCGACAGTCGCCAGGCGGCCAGCGCCATCACGATCTGGAGCGACATGTCCTCCCGGCCGCCGAATGCACCGCCGATCGCGGGGTAGACGACCCGTACCCGGTCGAGGTCCAGGTCGAGCGAGTGCGCAATCTGTTCCCGGTCCTCATGGGTCCACTGGCCGGCCACCTCGACGGTCACCCGACCCTCGTCGTCGATGTAGGCCACGGCGGCTTCGGGCTGAAGGTAGGCGTGTTCCTGGTAGGGCACCTCGTAGGTGGCCTCCACGACCACCGCAGCCCGAGCCCAACCCTCGTCCATCGAACCCTTGCGGATCCGGTAGGAATGGTAGTTGTTGGTGCCCTCCCCGTTCTCGGGGTGGAGCAGCGGGGCATCGGGAGCGAGGGCGGCGTCGATGTCCGACAGGATCGGCAGGGGCTCCCACTCGGCCACGATGGCCGCTGCGCCGGCCTCGGCCGTCTCGACCGATTCGGCGATGACGACGGCGAGGTGGTCGGCCTCCCAGCGGGACACGTCGCACGGCACGTCACTGGCCCCGGTGTGATCGATGGTGATCATGACCGGCTGATCGAACAGCGTCAGACCGTAGTCGTTGACCGGAACATCGGCGCCGGTGAGCACCATCACCACACCATCGATGGCCCGGGCGGCCGAGACGTCGAGCGACACCAGACGGGCGTGCGGTTGGTTGGTGAACACCACCTTCGCCCAAAGCGCATCGTCGGGGGCCCGATCGGCCGGGTACTGGGCATCACCGGTGACCTTGTCGTGGCTGTCGATGCGAGGTGGGGTGGTGCCGACGCCCATCACGGCCGCTCCGCTCCGGCGTCACCGGCGACGGCGGCCGCCACCGCGTTTTCGATGGCCCTGTAACCGGTGCAGCGACACAGATTGCCGGACAGGCCGAGGCGAACCTGCTCCGGGTTGGGCGACGGGTGCTCCTCGAGCAAGGCAGCGCACGAGATCAGGAAGCCGGGCGTGCAGAAGCCGCATTGCACCGCACCGGTGCGGATGAACGCGTCCTGGATCGGGGCCAGCGCCCCGTCGGCGGCCAAGCCTTCCACCGTCACGACGGTCGCCCCGTCGGCTCGAGCAGCCGGAGTGAGACACCCCATCACCGCCCGTCCGTCGAGCATCACGGTGCAGGCTCCGCACTCGCCCTCGGCACACCCTTCCTTGGTCCCTCGAAGTCCGGCTTCCTCGCGCAGCCAATCCAGCAACGTCACCCCCACCGCCCCCCCGGCTCTGACCAGTCGGCCGTTGACGGTCGAGCCGATGACGCTGAAACGGTCCAAAACACGGTCGTCGGTGTCGGCGTCGGCCGCCGTGTTGGCGGCCGATGACGATGTTCCGACGGCCTGACCAGTCTCGGCGGCCGATGACGATGTTCCGACCGCCACACCACCCAGCAGAGGCGGATCAGCCGGCCACCGCTCGGCTTGACGATCGTCGGCCAAAACCCGCAACGCCCGCTCCATCATCGTGCCGACCACCGACGCCCGGTACTCGGCCGTGGCTCGCAGATCGTCGATCGGGGAGGCGGCGGCCATCGCCAGATCTCGACCGCGGGCGGTGGCATCGGCGTCGAGCGGCCTGCCGATCAGCGCCTCGGCCAGACCCCCTACGTCGATGACGGTGGGAGCGACGCTGCCCAACGCACCCCGAGCCTCGGTCACCCGACCGCGGTCGTCGAGTCCGACGACGACGGCGAGGTGCACCACCGAGATGGCCTGGGCCCGGCGCAGTCCGGCCTTCACGAACACGCCCCGCCGCCCATCGCGGAGGCCGGGCACGATCAGGGCCGTGACCAACTCGTTCGGTTCGACGACCGTGGCCCGGAAGCCGGTGAAGAAGTCGGCGATGGACACGGAACGGACGCCGTCGACCGAGGTCAACTCCACCTCCGCCTCCAGCGCCATCAGGGCGGAGATCGTGTCGTTGGCCGGGCTGGCCGTGACCACGTTGCCGACCACCGTTGCCCGGTTCCGAAGTTGGGGCGAACCGATCTCGAGGCAGGCCTGGGCGAGTGGCAGCAGGCGGTCACGGCAGCGGTCACTGGCCACGACCTGGTTGTGGGTCACGCCGGCGCCGAGCCGGATCCGACCGTCGCCCGATTCGGAGATCTCCGTCAATTCGGCGATACCACTGATGTCGATGAGCAGCTCGACCGACCGGTGTCCGCCCCGGTCGAGTTCGACGACGAGATCCGTGCCGCCGGCCACCAGCCGCGCCCGCTCCCGATGCCGGTCGAGCAGCTCGAGAACCACCGCCGTGGTCGACGGCGCCGCGTAGCCGGGCACCCGCGTGGGCGGTTGTTGAACCTCGTGGAGCGTCATCGCTCGATGTCCGAGTTCATCCCGGCCATGGTATCGAAGTCTCACAAGTTGCTGGATTCCCCGGGCTCGATGCACTCGGTTACAGTCTGATCAGTGTCCGCCGAACAGCGCCCCGTGGGATTTGACGCCATGACCGATCTGGTGGACGGCACCGAGACCGCGGCCGGTATTCTCGACCGCCGGTACCGTCCCGCGGCCGTCGCCATCTTCACGACGGTGGCGCTGGCCGCGTTCGAAGGGATGGCCGTGTCGGCGGCCTTACCGCAGGTCGCGGCCGATCTGGGCGGCGTTGGACTGTTGCCGTGGGTCATCACCAGCTTCCTCCTGGCCTCCAGCATCGTCGTCGTTCTCAGCGGGCCCTTCATCGACGGATTCGGACCGCGCCGAATCTTCCGGATCGCCGTCGTGGTGTTCACCGTCACCGGCACGGCGGCCGCCTTTGCCCCGTCGATGGCGATCATGATCGCGCTGCGTGTCGCGCAGGGCATCGGTGCCGGTCTGCTCCTGTCATCGACGTTGTCCGGGGTCGCCCTGGTCTATCCGCAGCATCTGATCGGTCGTGCGTTTGCCGCCAACTCCACCGTGTGGGGGGTGATGAGCGTGGCCGGTCCGGCACTGGCCGCCGCCATGTTGACCTATCTCAACTGGCGCTGGATCTTTCTCATCAACCTGCCGTTGGGCCTGATCTCCCTGGTCGCCGGTTGGCGCACCCTGCCCGGACCCGTGGAGGAGGCCAAGGTACGCCTCGACGTCAGGGGGTCGGTGCTCGTGGCCGCCCTGACCACCACCCTCCTCGTGGCCCTCGACGCGATCGGGCCGCTGACGCTGGCCTGGCTGGCGGTCAGCGCCGTGCTCGGTGTCCTGTACCTCCGTCACGCCCGCCGTCACCCCCAGCCGATCGTGCGGCTCGAGCATCTGTTCCAGCAGCCCTACCGCGGCCTGGCCGTCGGCACCGGACTGCTGCTCGCCGGCGGCATTGCGGTGTCGTCGTACACGCCGCTGTATGTTCGAGCCGGTCGGCAGGGATCGACCGGGGTCACGGCGTGGTCGGTGCTGTTCTTCAGTCTCGGCTGGACGGCCGGGGCCAACATCAGCAGCCGCCTGCTCGACCGGTGGTCGGAGTCGGCGGTCGCCGTGCTCGGCTTCGCCTTCACGGTGCCCGGCCTCGTCGGCCTGGCGGCGCTGGCCCGATCCGAGGTCTCGCTGGTGGTGATCTTCGCCCTGCTGTGCCTGTCGGGACTTGGCATCGGGTTCTCCACCAACGCCGGGTTGACCTTGCTGCGAGCGGTCACGGCCTCGGCCTCGATCGGGCGGGTCACGTCGGTCTACCAGTTCGCCCGGAGCCAGGGCATCGCCGCAGGGGCCGCCATGGGCGGAGCGGTGATGTTGCTGGTCATCGAGCGCCGGATCGGCGACGTCGAGGCGGTCAGGCAGGTGCTGGCGGGCGACACCTCCGGTGAACTCGGGGCCCGAATCCCCGACGCCGTTCAGGCCGGGTTCGCGGCGGCCGCGGCGACCGGGGCCGTGGTGTCGATCATCGGCGGACTGATGATGATCCAGATGCGCTCCCATCTGGCCGAGGCCCGAGCCCGACGGCGGGCTGTGCAGGATCCCACCGTTCGGGCAGAATGAAGTGATGGGGAAGCGACGACGCGAGCGGGAGACCGACGAGGTCTACCTGTCGTATTTCGACACGGCGCTCGGGGTGGCCGGCATCGCCTACACCGAACGAGCGGTGGTCGCAGTTCAGCTCCCGGAGGAAACCGACGAGGCCACCCGCCGCCGGTTCGGCCGGCGTGTCGCCGATGCCACCGAGATCGATCTGAGCGCATCGGATGCCGAGGCGGGAACCGACCCCGCCGATGCCGGCCGCGACCGGTTCACGGTCGGTCGCGACGCCGTGACCCGCATTCAGGCGCTGCTGGCCGGTGAAGATGTCGACCTCGACCCCGTTCCCGTCGACGTGACGAGCAGCAGCGCCTTCAACCAGCAGGTCTACTCGATCGTGCGCATGATCGGCCGGGGCGAGACGCTGACCTACGGCGAGGTGGCCCGCCGGGTCGGCGAACCCGGGGGAGCGCAGGCCGTCGGGCGGGCGATGGGCGCCAACCCGATCCCGGTGATCATCCCGTGCCACCGGGTTGTCGGCGCCAACGGACAGCTGGTCGGATTCTCGGCCAACGGCGGTGTCGAAACCAAACGGCGGATGCTGCTGGCCGAGGAGTGCCCGGCCGTGCCGCCGACCCTGTTCGATCAGTTGTAGGCGGCTTTGGGCGGCCTCAGGCGGGGGCCGGCTTTCCTTCGGGTGGGCTTCGGGTGGCCGCCACGTCCGACTCCCGTACTGCGAAGGAGATGAAGAGTGCGGGCAGGAACAACAGCGCGGCGAGCCCGAAGGCGATCCGGAACGCGTTGAGTCCCAGGTCGGCTTTGAGCGCCGCGGTCAGGGTGGTCGCCACCACCGCGGTGCCGACCGCCAGCGCGATCTGGCGTTGGGTGGTGAAGATCGAGACGGCGCGACCGGTGTCGTTGTGGGAGGTGGTGGCATAGGCGACGGTCTGGAGGCTGACGAACAGGAAACCCATGGCCAGGCCCCGGCTGAAGGTTCCCGCTCGCAGCAGCCACAGGCCGGTGTCGTCGCCGACGAAGGCGAAGGCGGCCGACACCAGTGCGGCAACCAGAGCGCCCAGCCGCAGCAGCAACCGAGGGCCGAACCGGTGATAGGCCTTGCGAGCCGCGAGGTTGGACACCAGGAAGACGCCGAAAGCCTGTGGAGCCTGGGTCGTACCGGCCACGGTGGCCGAGAGGCCCCGCTGACCCTGAAGGTAGATGGGGAGCAGGTAGATGAGGCTGATGAACGCGGCGTAGGTCGACAGCGCGTAGAGGTTGATCACGCGGAAGTGGCGGTCGGTGAGGAGGCGTAGATCGACCAGGGGCGACGGCACCGACAGCTCGTAGCGGATCAGCCCGGCCAACGCCAGCGATCCGACCGCGGCGGCGGCCACGGTGGTTGTCGACGTCCACCCTTCGCGGGGCCCCGATGACAGAGCGTAGAGGAGCCCGGCCAGGCCGAGCGCGGCCAGGCCGAATCCGACGCCGTCGAAGTCGCCGGCCGGATCGGAGTCCTCCTCCCTCAGCCAGGCCCAGGCCAGTACCACCGAGATAATCCCGATCGGCAGGTTGATGAAGAAGATCCAGCGCCAGCTCAGGTTGTCGACCAGGACGCCGCCGAGGATCGGACCGATCGACGGGGCGACCACGGCCACGCCGATCACCGCCGACGCGGCTCGGGCCCGCTCGCTCTGGGGGAACGCCCGGTAGAGGATGGCGGCCCCGATCGGCACGATGAGCCCCGACGGCAGGCCTTGCACCACCCGGGCCGCCACCAGCCATCCGAGAGATGGCGCCAGGCCGCACAGCATCGATGCTGTCACGAACCCGGTGATGGCCATGATGAAGGCGCGCTTGGAGCCGAGGCGATCGGCCAGCCAGGGGGCGGCCGGAATGCCGATGGCGAGGCTGAGCAGATAGCCGAGCACGACCCATTCGACTTCGTTGGCCGGAACTCCGTAGTCGTCACCGATGGCCGGAAGCGCGACGTTGACCGCCGTCGCGTCGAGAATCTGCATGAAGACCCCGACCACGTACACGATGAGGACGGCCGTCTTGTAGTTGGGGCGCACTTCGGTTGAGGCTAACAGCGGAGTCCGTCCCCGACCGAACCGCACTCGGCGCTACAGTGACGATCGATGGTTGCAACCGCCGCAGACAATCACACGAACGACCTGCACTCGAACGACCTGCACTCGAACGACCTGCACTCGAACGACATCGGCGATCTCGTCGAGTCGGGTTATCGGCCGCCGAAACTCATCCCCCGTATGCGCGAGGTTTGGGTTCACCGGGAGCTGCTTCGGAATCTGACCCGTCGAGAACTCAAGGTCCGTCACAAGAACAGCGTCATCGGGATCTTCTGGAATCTTCTGAATCCGCTGCTCCAGCTCGTCGTCTACAGCTTCGTCTTCACCGTCGTCCTGGCCAACAGCACGCCCCGCTTTCCGATCAAGCTGCTGGCCGGCATGGTGATCTTCCAGTTGTTCGCCCAGGGCGTCACCGGCGCCACCGGTTCCGTCGTGTCGAGTGCGGCGCTGGTGAAGAAGATCTGGTTTCCCCGCGAGATCCTGCCGATGTCGGCGGTGGCGTCCAACTTCGTGACGTTCCTCAGCCGACTCCTGATCCTGGTCGCCGGTCTGGCAGCGTTCCGTCAGGAGCCGGAGTGGTCGATGATCTGGCTGCTGCCGATTGCGGTGGCGATCATCATGATCTTCGCCACCGGCCTCGGTATGTTGCTGGCCGCCATCAACGTGCTGTTCCGTGACGTCTCCCATTTCCTGGAACTCATCATGCTGGCCCTGTTCTGGGGCACCCCGATCGTGTACCAGTACGACTTCGTGGCCAAGGCCCTCGTCGAACGGTTCGGCACCAACGGCGAGTACCTTGCCATGCTCAACCCGCTCATCCCGATCGTCATGACGTTCCAGCGGGTGCTCTACAACCCGACCAACTTCGACGCCGACGTGCAGGCCAGCTTCGCCTACACGTTGCGGCCGACCTCGTGGTATCTCCAACAGCTTGCGATTTCCGGGACCGTGGCGGTGGCGTTCCTCTACGTCGGACTCCGGGTCTTCGCCCGTCTCGAGGGGCGCTTCGCCGAACGCCTCTAGTCGGCCGTGGAACCGGCGGCTACCGCCGGAGGGTCACATCCATCGTGGCGCCGCCCCACCCGCTCACCTGGTCCCGTCCCTCGACCGTGACGGTTCCGACGTCGGCCGGTATCTCGATACCGGACTGGGAGCGGGTGAACGGCTGCTCCGCCGCATGATCGTGGAGGAGGATTCGCTCGCCGAACACCGTGCCGTCGGGTCCGACGACCCGCCAGGCGTCGGCGTAGCGTTCCGGGCTGTCGTACGGTGACGACAGCGTCACATGGAAGGTCCACGAACCGTCACCGTCGTGGACCGCCTCGACGTCGACGACGTCGGGGAACAGCTCCGTCTCGCCCCCGTCGGAGCTCACTTCCGAGCCGGTGCTCGCCGTCGACTCCGCTTGGGTTTCGGTCTCACCGCAGGAGGTCAGGAGGAGCAGCGAGACGAGCGTTGCCAGAGCGCGATCCATGCCCCACTATCACACGTCCGACCTACAAATGGGGGCTGACCGGTGTCGGGAGGCCGAGATCGGTGTTGGGCACATCGGCGGTCGATGGGCTCCGATGACCCCCCGGACCGTCGGTGCCCTCGTAGTTGATGGTGGCCTTGACCCTCCCCAGGTCGCCCTTCTGGCCCTTGACCCGGAAACCGGCGGCCTCGTTCTGGCGATCCAGCTCATCGTTCGTTTCGGCGTCACGAGCCACGATCGTGATCCGGTAGACATCCTCGAGAAGCGGCAAATCCTCCAACGCGAATCGGATCTCGCCCTCACCGGGCTCCACCCGGAGCCGTTCACCCATGATGTGGTTGGTGTTCTGACGGATCATCGGGTTGCCGTCTCGAGCCTGGATCAACAGGAACAGCACGAACTCGCACGGCTCCTTGACCTTGTAACGCACGACAAAGGGGACACGATCGCCGGGGGAGAACGCCTCCTGGTCGGGTGGCTTCAACACCTGGGCCTCGATGAGTTCGACAGCCGTTTCCTTCTGCACGTAGAACCGACCGTTGTGGCGTTGGCCGGCCGGGGCGGCGTCGAGTTTGCCGTGCAGCGCTGTGCGGTAGACGTCGATCGCCTCCCGGGGCTCGCCGATGAAGAGCAGTTCACCCCGCTGCAGCACGGCCGCCCGGTCGCACAGTTCGCGCACCCGGCCCGGTCCGTGACTCACGATCACCATGGTGTGGTCGAGTTCGCGGAACCGGTGGATGCGCTCCATGCACTTGAGCTGGAATGCCTCGTCGCCCACCGCCAGGACCTCATCGACCAGGAGTACGTCGGGCTCGAGATTGGTGGCCACCGAGAATCCGAGCCGCGACGCCATGCCGGAGGAGTAGTACTTCACCTGCATGTCGATGAACTCGCCGATCTCGGAGAAGGCAACGATGTCGTCGAAGATCTCATCGACGTGCGCTCTGGGGAAGCCGAGTATCGACGCGTTGAGGTAGATGTTCTCCCGCCCGGTGAGATCGGGGTGGAATCCGGCACCCAGTTCGAGCAGGGCCGACATGCGGCCCCTGACCCGGATCCGCCCCTCGGTGGGCCGCAGGGTTCCGGCCATGATCTTCAGCAAGGTGCTCTTGCCCGAGCCGTTGTGGCCGAGGAGGCCGAGTGTCTCGCCCTGGCGGACATCGAACGAGACCTCGGACAGGGCGTTGATGATCCGGCCGGCGCGGTGCTTCCGGCGGGCCAGGCTGATGACGCGGTCCTTGACCGTCGTCGATGAATCCCCACCGACCGAGAACGTCTTCGAGACTCCGTCCACCTCGATGGCTATCGGGGCGTCGGATCCGTCGGGCGCAGCTGCGGCGGTGTGATCGGATGGATCACGCTGCACTTGGTTGTTCACTACCGCCCAAGAGTAGTGGCCGGCCACCCCGGCCCGTCAGCAACCGGGCAAGAAACCTTGCCCACCGGCGCCCGGCCTGGTCGGATCGATCCGTCGGGCCGGATCAGCCGTCCTGCATGACGTTCAACAACTCGAGCATGGCCCGCCGATTCTGCTGTCGGCCCTCCTCGGTGTCGTTGTCGGCCACAAAGTCGGTTTCGCCGAAACCGGTCGAGATCAGCTGGTCCTCACCGATGTCGAGGTTCCGGTAGAACTCGATGACGGCGTCGGCCCGTCGCTGCGACAGCTCCAGGTTGAACTCGGCGTTGCCGGTCGCATCGGTGAACGCCGAAACCGACATCACGATGTGGGAGTTGAGCTTCAGGACGTCGCCGCAGGCCTCGAGGAACGGAATGTACTCGGGTTCGATGACCGCCGAGCCGCTTTCGAACAGCACCGGCTTCTCGAGGACCACATCGGACACGGTCGGGTCGGGCGCCGCCGGATCGATGGTGTAGTCGGGCACCAGTGCCGCCTCGCCGAACACCTCGGTCGCCGAGTCGAGAAACCTCTGGGCCTCTGACTCCGACCGGAATGCGCCCTCGATGTAGAGCTTGCCGTCGGTACGGATCGTGGCGGAGGCGGGAAGAACGGCGTCGTCGGTCTCCGGGACCGACGGCTCGATGCGGATGGTGAGGCTCTCGGTCCCGTTGTCGGTCCCATCGTCGGCTGCGCCTCCGGCGGGCGCGGCGCCGGCGTCGGTGGCGCCGATCGATGGATCGACGGTAGCGCCGGTCGCCGCCTGCTCGTTGACGGCCTCACCGTCGGCTCCTGTCGACCCGGAGGTTTCCGGCGTCGTTGACTGGTCCACGTTGTCGGCGGTGGTGAACCGGTCGAAGACGCCGATACCGAACAGGCCGGCACCGATGGCGGTCAGGCCGACGAGGATCAGGAGCCCGGTCAGGGCCGGCCGCCATCGTCTCCTCCCGTCGGGCTCGGCCGCCGCGGCCTCGAGGGTTGGACGTCGGTGGTATCGGCGCGGCTCGGCCCGGAGCGGGGTTCGCCGATCGTCGGGCCGGTCGCCCCCGACCACACGTTGCGCCGCCGGTGGGCGAGGTACCGTGCGCTCACCCGGCGGGTTGGCGGGCACCGGCGGCGGAAAGGTCGGTTCCCGCCGTTGGCTCGTCGGCCACCGTTCCGATCGGCGTCGGTTCTCGTCGGCGATTTCGAGCACTCGCTCAACGGCTTGCGGCGACCACACCCCACCACCGGGGCGGTTGGGATGGGTCAACCGGATGCGTTCGGAGATCTGAGCCGACGAGAGACCCCTCGAGCGCAACTCGTCGAGCCGTCGGATGGTATCGAGGACCTCGCCGAGGTTCTTGTGCTCCGCGGTTGTCATCGCGGCATGCAAGGCGTCTCGTTCAGAATCGCTGTCCACCCGGCTGCCCTCCCCCTAGCGTTGGTCCGGCGCAGGGTCGGGCGAGTCGCCCGACTGAATGTTCGTGGAAACGTCGATGCCGCCCCAGCGTGCGGCAGGACTTCCCCGTTGCAATGCCTGCAACTGCAAAACAAGGGTAACATTCTTGGCGATTCTTGGACAGAAGCCGACATCGACCCGGCCAATCAGCCGTTGGTCGCCCAGCCGGTGTGGCTGTTCGGTAGCATCAGTGCAGGCACACCGTTTGTCGTGGTTTCGTCCGAACCGGGGATTGGCACATGCAAATTTCAACAAGAACGTCACATGGTCTGATCTTGGCCCCAGGGCCGTTCGCCCGGTAGAGTCGTCGGTCGTGTCGGACTTCCTTCGCGAGTACCTCCTCGTTCTTCTTTTCGGCCTGCTGGCCGTCGGCGTCGTCGGTGGCTTCATCGGCCTGGCGTCCGTGCTCCGTCCCAGCCGCCCTTCACCGGGGAAACTGCAGAATTACGAGTCCGGTGTTGACCCGGTTGGCGACGGATGGTCGCAATCCCAGATCCGGTACTACATATTCGCGCTGTTGTTTGTAATGTTCGACGTCGAGGCCGTGTTCATCTTTCCCTGGGCCACCCGGTTGGAGCAGTACGGCTATTTCGGGCTTGTGGAAATGGTCATCTTCATCTTCATCCTCGCTCTCGGCCTGGCCTACGCCTGGCGCAAGGGCGTGCTGCGATGGGTTTGAGCCAGCCGGGTATGCAAGGCAGGAGAGGGCAGCGATGGGCTTAGTTGAATCAGGCAAGATGCCGAAGGGGCTGACAAAGCTGCTCAACATGAGCCGGAAGTACTCCCTGTGGGCCTATCAGTGGGGTCTGGCGTGCTGCGCCATCGAGATGGGTGCGGCCTTCGGATCGCCCCGCTACGACGTCATGCGTCTCGGTGTCATCCCGCTGCCCGCCAGCCCGCGTCAGGCCGACCTCGTGATCGTCTCCGGCACGGTGACCGACAAGATGGCGCCGGCCGTTCGTCGTCTCTACGAGCAGATGCCGGAACCCAAGTACGTGATCTCGATGGGTTCGTGCGCCAATTGCGGCGGCCCGTACTGGGACAGCTACTCGGTCACCAAAGGCGTCGACCAGATCATCCCGGTCGACGTGTACGTGCCCGGTTGTCCGCCCCGCCCGGAGGCGTTGCTCGAAGGCATCGTGTTGCTGCAGGAGATGATCCTCAACGAGGACATCGCGGAGAAGTGGAAGGGGGATCCTCTTGCCATCGGCTGATCCCGAAACCGAAACCGACACCGCCGAAACCGAGGTTGTCGACGAGGCCCGATCCGCCCTGCTCGAGGCGCTGACCTCCGAGCTCGGCGATGCGCTCGTGGCCTCCCATCTCGAACCGGGCCGCGACCTGTGGATTCGAGTCGCCACCGATTCGTGGACCGACACGGCCGACTACCTCCGTAACCGGCAGCGGTTCCGTTTCTTCGACTGGCTGTCGGGGATCGACTGGCTGCCGTCGCCGTTCGGTCGCAGCCTCGACGCCGCGGTCGACACCGCCGCCGCTGAAGAAGCCGCTGCTGAGGAAACCGCTGCCGACGACGCCCCCGAAGCGCCCTCCGACGGGGGCTACACGGGTACCGGAGCCGACGGTGTCACCGGCGGCAGCACCCGATTCCAGGTGTTCGCCCGGGTCTACAACCTGTCGACCGGACTCGGGCTCAACCTGAAGGCCGACGTTCCCGAAGGCCCCGACGGTGCTCTGACCATCGGAACCTGGATCGACACGTACCCCGGTGCGGCCTGGCACGAGCGTGAAACCCACGAGATGTTCGGGATCAACTTCGCCGGCAACGACGACATGCGGCACCTCTACCTGCCGACCGATTTCGAGGGCCATCCCCTTCGCAAGGACTACCCGCTCCTGGCCCGCCTGGTGAAACCGTGGCCGGGCATCGTCGATGTCGAACCAATGCCGGAGGTCGAGGAGACCGGAGGCGACGATGAGTGAGACGACCGGATCGGCCGGCGCTTCGGTATTCGCCGATCGGCGAAACCCGGACAGCGGACCGCAGGCGAGCGGCGGGGAGCGACCGTGACCGAAATCATGGATCGCCGACAGATGGCCTACATTGCGGCTCAGGCGGCCGATGCCCGAGTCAACGTCGAGCTCGAAACCGAGGGCATGACCCTCAACGTCGGACCGCAGCACCCGGCGACCCACGGAACCCTCCGGATCATTCTCCAGCTCGACGGCGAGCAGGTGGTGAATGCCGACCCCGTGATGGGATACATGCACCGCGGCTACGAGAAGCTGGCCGAGGTTCGCACCTACCCGCAGGTCACCACCCTGATCAACCGGATCGACTGGCTCGGCAGCTTCGCCAACGAGGTGCCCTTCATCCTCGCCGCCGAGCGTCTGATGGAGATCGAGGCCCCGCCCCGGGCCCAGTGGATCCGCACGATCCTGTTCGAGTTGGCCCGCATCGCCAACGTCACCCTGTTCCTCGGCGACATGGGTGTCCAGCTCGGCGCCGTCACCCCGGTGTTCTACGCCTTCCGCGACCGTGAGTACATCCTCAACCAGATCGAAGCCGCCACCGGAGGGCGCTTCCACCCCAATTTCGACCGCATCGGCGGCGTGAAAGACGACCTGCCGGCCGGCTGGATCGCCGACACCAAACACGCCCTCAAGGAGATCCGGGACTTCTGCGACGAGATGGAGGATCTGCTCGTCGGCAACGAGATCTTCGAGGCCCGCACCCGCGGCATCGGGGTCGTCCCGGCCGACGTGGCGCTGTCCTACGGGCTGTCGGGCGCCAACGTTCGGGCCTCGGGTGTCGACTGGGATCTCCGTCGCGACGCCCCCTGCGGCCTGGCCTACGACCAGGTCGATTGGAAGGTGTGGACCCACCCCGATGGCGACTCCTTCGCCCGTTACTGGGTGCGGCTTCAGGAAACCCGGGAGGCGTGCGACATCGTCGACCAGTTGCTCGACGGTCTGCCGTCGGGCCCGATCATGGCCAAGGTCCCCCGCATCATCAAGGTTCCCGCCGGCGAGTCGTACGTCGCCACCGAGAACCCGCTTGGCAAGATGGGCTACTACGTCATCAGCCAGGGCGGGCTCGAACCGTTCCGGGTCAAGATCCGCTCGGCCAGCTTCTCCAACATGTCGATCACCCCGTGGCTGCTGAAGGGCACCTACGTGCCCGATGTGATCACGATCCTGGCGTCGCTCTATTTCATCCTCGGGGACATCGACCGGTGACGTCTCGCTCCGCTCGCCGTCCACGTCGCTCGCTGCGCTCGCTTACCGGGTTTCGCCATTGGCGAAACCCGCCATGGAGGACCTCCCCATGAGCATGTTCGCTGTCGAGTTCGCCTACTGGCAGACGTCGATCTTCAAGTTGCTGATGGCGTTCGTCGCCGTGCTCATTCCTGCCGGTGCCACCGTCTACCTCTACCTGTTCAAGATGGTGTCGTTCATGCAGAGCCGCCTGGGCCCCATGGAGGCCGGGCCCTACGGATCGATGCAGCTCCTGGCCGAGGTCGGCAAGTGGGCTCAGAAGGAAGACATCGTGCCGGAACGGGCCGACGCGTTCGTCTTCAAGGCGGCACCGTACGTCGTGTTGCTCAGCACATTCCTCCTGGTGCTGGTCGTGCCGTTCGGGCCCGACGCCCAATTCGTCGACTTCGACACCGGCATCTTCTTCGCCCTCGCCGTCAGCTCGATCTCGGTGATCGGCATCCTCATGGCCGGGTGGGCGTCGGCCTCCAAATACTCGTTGATGGGTGGGCTGCGAGCCGCCGGCCAGTTGATCGCGTACGAGCTCCCGCTGGTTCTCGCAGTGGTCGGTGTGGTCATCCAGGCCGGATCGCTGAACATGCAGGACATCGTCTCCGCTCAAACGACCGGGGAGATCTTCGGGTGGGGTGCCATCGGCAACCCGTTCATCATCACCCAGTTCGTTGGCTTCATCATCTTCCTGATCGCGGTGCAGGCCGAGCTCACGCAGACACCGTTCGACATGCCGATCGCCGAGTCCGAACTCGTTTCCGGCTACATGACCGAATACTCCGGCTTCCGCTTCCTGCTGTTCTTCATCGGCGAGTTCGCCACCGCCAACATCTTCGCCTTCCTGGCCTCGATCCTGTTCCTCGGCGGCTGGAGCGTCCCCCCGTTCGTCATGGACGTCATTCCCGGTCTTGCTCCCGAGGTGACCGGCTTGGCCGGCGCCCTCAACGGCACCACCGGCGGGGCCACCGCTTCGTTCTCCCCCTGGTTCAACCTGGTGGGCCCGATCGTCATGGCCACCAAGATGTTGCTGCTGACCTTCGTCGTCTACTGGGTGCGGTTCACCTACCCCCGGTTCCGTGAGGATCAGCTCCAGCGGTTCGCCTGGAAGGTCCTGATTCCGCTGGCCCTGATCAACATCGCCGTAACCGGCGTACTGAAGGTGATGTTCTGATATGGCCCTTACGACGACCGTTGATGTCGGCGAGGTTTCGCCGGAGGCGAAACTCGAGGCGAGTCGCTCCGTCGACTCGCACTTGAAGGTGATGTTCTGATGGCTCTTGTACCCGGCGTGATCAAAGGTCTCGGGGTCACCTTCGGCGAGATCGTGAAGACCGTGACCAAGGGCGCCGACACCGTCCAGTATCCGCATGAGAAAGAGGCACCGCCACCGCGGGCCCGCGGCGTGATCGCCCTCCACGAGGAGAACTGCACCGCCTGCATGCTGTGCGCCCGTGAGTGCCCCGATTGGTGCATCTACATCGAGGGCCACAAGGCCCTGGCCCCGCCTCGCCGAGCCGGTGGCAAGCCCCGTTCGGTCAACAAACTGGATCGGTTCGACATCGACTACGCCCTCTGCATGTACTGCGGTATCTGCGTGGAGGTGTGCCCGTTCGAGGCGCTGTTCTGGAGTCCCGACTACGAATACTCGGAACCCAAGATCGCCGATCTGTTGCACGACAAGACCCGGCTGGGCCAGTGGATGGAGACCGTCCCGGACTTCGAGCCCTACGAGGCCGGAGCCGAGGTCAAACAGCAGAAGGTGCCGCGGCCGTGAATCTCCTTGCCGTCATCACCCAGGATTCGGCCCTCTCGGACCAGGGGGCATGGATCGCGAACGTGTTCTTCTACGCCATTGGCGCGGTGGCGATCATCGCCGCTCTCAAGATGGTCACGACCCAGAACGTGGTTCACGCCGCCCTGTACCTGATCGTCGTGCTGACCGCGGTGGCCGCCACCTACATCGTGCTCGGGGCCGAGTTCGCGGCCGTCACCCAGGCGTTGGTCTACCTCGGCGCCGTCATGGTGCTGCTGTTGTTCGGCGTCATGCTGACGAGAGCCAGAATCGGACTCGACACCGACCTCGACCACGACCAGAAGTGGATGGGCGCCCTGGTGGCCGTCGTCACCGGTGCGGTCATGGCGTACTCGCTGTGGGAGGCGTTCGGTGGTGTGAAGCTGCCGGCCGATCAGCTCCCGCAGACCACCCAGCAGGTTTCCGACTCGATCTTCAGCACCTACATCGTGCCGTTCGAGGCACTGTCGGTGCTGCTGCTGGCCGCCCTCATCGGCGCCGTCGTCGTTGCGAGGAGAGACTAGATGGCCGCCGGACTGTTGCTGCTCGTCTTGATCGGCGTCGTTGGCATGGTGGGCCTGTTCGCCGCCGGGTTCCTGATGAACCGGTCCAAGGCCGACCGCAACGGGGGAGATCGCTGATGTCGACAATTCTCGTGCCGCTGAGCTTCGTGATCATCGTTGTCGCGGCCGACCACCTGCGGGCCGCCCGTCTGCACGATCGAGCCGCCTCCTGGGCGAGGGAGCGCTGATGTTTCTCAACCAGTTCCTTTTTCTGGCCGCCATCCTCTTCTGCATCGGTATCTATGGTGTCCTGACCCGCAAGAACGGTGTGCTCGTGTTGATGTCGATCGAGCTGATCCTCAACTCGGTCAACATCAACCTGGTTGCCTTCGGCGCCTATCACCAACACGTCGCCGGCCAGGTCTTCGCCCTGTTCGTGATCGCCGTCGCCGCGGCCGAGGTCGGTGTCGGCCTGGCCATTGTCCTGCTCATCTACCGGAACCGTCGAAGCATCAACGTGGCCGAAGCGAATCTGATGAAGGGCTAGGGGGAACTGATGACGCTCATCCATCGATGTTCGGAGCGCCTCGCAGAGGGGCGAGGAACTCGGGGTGCCGGGCTCCGGCCGGCACACGCGAATCTGATGAAGGGCTGATAGGGAATCGTGTTTGTACTCGCTGTCGAAGAAGCCACCTCGATCCCGTGGCTCTATGAGAATGCGTGGCTCATCCCCGCCCTGCCGGCGGCGTCGTTCCTGCTGATCCTGCTGTTCGGCAAGAGGTTGCCGTTCAAGGGAGCAGAGCTCGGTGTCGGCGCCGTCGGAGCGGCGTTCGTGCTGGCCTTGCTCACCACGTTCACCTGGATCGGAGACGTCCAGGCCGCCGGTCACGGAGAGTCCGGGGAGGAGCACACCCTCGTCGTCGACGGTGGCGGGTCGGTCGCCGTCGCCCTGACCGCCGAGGAAGGTGAGGGCGACCACGGCCCGGCCCGGGGCGTGCCCGTCGTGACCGAGGTCGAGTGGTTCGGCATCGGCACCGGCGCCAACCGGGTGACGCTCGGTTCGGAGGCCAGCGGCTCCGAGGGAGCTGCGGCGGCCGATCACGGTGACGACGCCCACAGCGAAGAAGGAGACGAGGCCCACGGCACCGAGAGTCTTGCCTCGAAGTTCTCCATCCCGATCGGAACCATCGTTGACGGCCAGTCCGTCATGCTGCTGTTCGTCGTCACCTTCATCTCACTGCTGGTGCACGTCTACTCCACCGAATACGTGAAGGGCGACCGCCGTTTCACCCACTACTTCGCCTTCCTCTCGCTGTTCACGGCGGCCATGCTGTTCATGGTGCTGTCGTCGTCGACGGTGCAGCTGATCGTCGGCTGGGAGCTCGTCGGCGTCTGTTCCTTCGTCCTGATCGGCCACTGGTGGGAGGAGAAACCGAACTCCGACGCCGCCGTGAAGGCGTTCCTGACCAACCGTGTCGGCGACATCGGCCTCCTGGTCGGCGTGTCGATCCTGTACTTCGCCGCCGACCGGTCGTTCTCGATCACCACCATCAACGAGATGGCGGTTTCGGGGGCCATCGAGCAGCGAACCCTGCTGATCGCCGGTCTGTGTCTGATGGCGGCGGTGATGTCGAAATCGGGCCAGTTCATCCTCCACACCTGGCTGCCCGACGCCATGGCCGGTCCCACCCCCGTCTCGGCCCTGATCCACGCCGCCACGATGGTGGTTGCCGGTGTCTACCTGATCGGACGCTTCTACGCCGTGTTCTACGTCGGATTCGGTATGGACGGTGGCACCCTCAACGCCATGGCCTTCATCGGCGGTCTCACCACCGTCGGCGGCGGCCTGCTGGCGTTCGTGCAGAACGACATCAAGAAGGTTTTGGCCTACTCCACGGTGTCGCAGCTCGGCTACATGGTGCTCGGCCTCGGCGTCGGCGCCTACACGGCCGGCATGTTCCACCTCTTCACCCACGCGTTCTTCAAGGCGTGCCTGTTCCTCGGTGCCGGTTCACTCAGCCACGCCTGCCACCACAGCTTCGACATGAAGGCCGAGATGGGCGGGCTTCGCAAGAAGATGCCGATCACGTTCGCCACCTTCGTGATCGGTTCGCTGGCCCTGGCCGGTATCCCACCGCTCGCCGGCTTCTGGTCGAAGGACGAGATTCTCGCCGGCGCCGGTGTCTGGCCCGGCACCGACGGCAACGGCACCTTCACCATCCCCTTCATCTTCGGGGTGATCACCGCGGCACTCACCGCGGCCTACATGACCCGGGTCATCTGGCTCGTCTTCTTCGGCGAGTACCGCGGTCATTCACACCCCCACGAGAGTCCACGGGTCATGACCGTCCCCCTGATCATCCTGGCGTTCATGGCCGTGACGGTCGGGTTCCTCAACATGCCGAGTCCGTTCGTGTCGGCCGTCGGCCTGCCCGAGGGTTGGGCCCACCGTTTCGAGGACTGGGTCGAACCGGCGGGTATCTCCACGTTCCCGGGGATCGCTCACGCCAACCCGAGTCTCTCCCTGGCGATCTTCGCCACGGCGTGCGCAGTCGGTGCCGCCACGCTGGTCTGGTTCTACTACCGGCGGCTGTACGCGCTCGATCCGAAGGCCACCGAGTACTCGGCTGCGACCAACGGCCTTGCCTCCCGAATCGCTCCGCTGGCCGTCGGTCACAAGATCCTCGAGAAGAAGTACTACCTGGATCATCTCTACACCGGTGTCATCGCCGACGGGGCAAAGGGTCCGGTGGCCCGGGCCGTCAACTGGAGCAACCAGAACGTTCTCGATGGCGTCGTCGACACCGTGGGCAAGACCGCGGTGGTGGTCGGCCGTCTCGTCTACCGGTTCATCGATCAGGGTGCCATCGACGGCACGGTCAACAACTCCGGTCGCAGCGCCGATCTTGCCGGTCAGATCCTGCGGGGGGTCCAGACCGGTCAGATCCGCCAGTACGCGACCCTCCTGTTCGGAGCGGCGGCCGGCCTGGTCGGCGTTTTCATCCTGTTCGCCTAGTCATCACATTCGATACGTCACCGTTGAATTCTCGCACTTGATTTTCTGCATTTGATCTTCCCGACACAAGGACCAGAGGTACATGGAGAGCTTTCTCAATTCCTGGGGCATCACAGCGATGGTCTTCGCGCCGCTCGTCGGGGTGGCCATCATGATGGTGATTCCGGAGTCCGACGAGGACCTGCACAAGGGCATCGCCCTGCTGTCGACGGTCGTTTCGGCCGTCGTCGGCATCCTGCTGCTCGGCAACTTCGACTACGGCCGGAGTCAGATGATGCAGTTCGGCGTCGACGAGCCGTGGATCAACGTCATCAACGCCCGGTACACCGTTGGCGTTGACGGGGTGTCGCTGCCCCTCGTTGCACTGACGCTGCTGGTGGTCCCGCTGGTGATCGTCTACTCCTGGCACCATATTCCGGCGCCCGGCAACGCCAAGGCGTTCCTGATGCTCACATTGGTGTTGCACACCGGCATGCTCGGCACCTTCGTGGCCCAAGATCTGGTCCTCTTCTTCGTGTTCTTCGAAGTGGTGTTGCTGCCGATGTACTTCATGATCGGCGTGTGGGGTGCCGAGGACCGGCTCTACGCCGCCATCAAGTTCTTCCTCTTCACCCTGTTCGGTTCGGCCTTCATGCTGGTGTCGTTCCTGGCTCTCTACTGGCTCACCGGGTCCGCGACGTTCGACATGGTCGAGCTGGCCGAGAGGGTTCAAAGCGAGGGCCTCACCGCTCAGGAGCAGACGCTGTTGTTCGGAGGCATGTTCCTCGGCTTCGGCATCAAGGTGCCGATGTTCCCCTTCCACACCTGGCTGCCCGACGCCCATACCCAGGCCCCAACCCAGGGTTCGGTCATCCTGGCCGCGGTGCTGCTGAAGCTCGGCACCTACGGGTTCGTCCGCATCGCCCTGCCGATCCTCCCCGAGGGCGCCCACGCCTGGGCCCCGTGGATCGGCCTGCTGGCGGTCATCGGCATCATCTACGGCGCCTTCGGCTGCCTGGCCCAGACCGACATGAAACGCCTCATCGCCTTCTCGTCGGTGGCCCACATGGGCTACGTGATGCTCGGCATCGCCACCCTCACCGACTTCGGCATCAACGCCGCCATCTTCGGCATGGTCGCCCACGGTCTGATCACCGGCCTGTTGTTCTTCATCGCCGGGTCGGTCAAGGAGCGCTACCACACGCTCGAGATCAAGCGACTCGGCGGCCTGCTCATCCAGGCCCCGAGGATGGGTTGGATCCTCGGCATCACCACGATGGCGTCGCTCGGGCTGCCCGGCCTGGCCGGCTTCTGGGGGGAGTTCCCGGCCATCCTCGCCTCGTGGAATCCGGCACCCGGCCTCAACCAGGGTGTGTTCCGCACCTACATGGTGGTCGCCGCGGTGGGTACCGTGCTGGCTGCAGGCTATCTCCTGTGGATGCTGCAGCGCACCGCGTTCGGCACCCCGACCGAGGAGTTCGCCGACGACCCCCACATCCACGACACGGTCATGACCGAGTGGATCGCCTGGGTGCCGATGCTGATCCTGATCGTGGTGCTCGGCTTCGTTCCCAGCCTCATCTTCGATGTGACCAACGCTCCGGTGTCGGCCGTCGGTGAGGTCTTCCAGGCGCTCGGCCAGTAGGGGGGAGGCGTCGTGCTAGCCCAGATCATCACCGAATCCGTCGAGTTCACCCGGCCGCACATCGACTGGCATGCCTTCGCGCCCGAGCTGGTGATCCTGGGTTGGGGTGCGCTGGTCACGATCGTCGACATCGTCGGGCTCGACCGGGTTCGCCGCCTGATGGCCCCGTTGACCGGTATCGGATTCCTGCTGGCCATGATCCCGGTGCTCACGCTGTGGAGCCAGGGCGACGACCTGCCCCGCGTGCTGTTCGACGGGGCCTACGTGGTCGACAACTACTCGCTGGTGCTCAAAGGGTTGTTCCTGCTGAGCGGCTACGTCGTCGTGCTGTTGTCGAGCGACTACATGGCCGAGGGCGACTACTACGACTCCGAGTTCTACCAGCTGATCTCGGCGTCGGTCCTGGGCATGCTGGTGATGACGTCGGCCCGCGACCTCATCTCGATCTTCATCGCCTTGGAGCTGCTGTCCATCCCGGCCTATCTCCTCGCCGCCTGGCGCAAGCGCGATCTCAAGTCGAACGAAGCCGGTCTCAAATACATGCTGATGGGCGTGTTCGCCTCCGGCATTCTCCTGTACGGCATGTCGTTGCTCTACGGCGGTGCCGCCGACACCCGCCTGTCGGTCATCGGTGAGAGCCTGTCCGACGGGGTGTCCACGCCGATCGTCACGCTCGGTGTGCTCTTCACCATCATCGGGTTCGGGTTCAAGGTCTCGGCCGTACCGTTCCACACCTGGGCCCCCGACACCTATGAGGGCGCTCCCACCCCGCTCACCGCGTTCCTGGCCGTCGCCTCCAAGACGGCGGGCTTCGTGGCGCTGATGAATGTGGTGTTCTTCGCCTTCGCCGGTCAGCCCGATCTGGTGGAACCGTTCATGTGGATCCTGGCCGCCGCCACGATGACGGTGGGCAACCTGATCGCGCTTCGTCAGACCAACATCGTTCGCATGTTGGCCTACTCCGGTATCGCCCAGGCCGGCTACGTGCTCGCTCCGCTGGCGGTCTACGGCGACCGTCTGGCTGACGCCCAGCAGGCCATCGTGTTGTACCTGGTGATCTACGCCGCCATGAACCTCGGCGCCTTCTCCGTCGTCATCATCGCCGCCCGCAAGACCCGCTCCGGTGAGATCTCGGCCTACGGCGGTATGTTCCGGTACGCCCCCGGTCTGACGCTGGCCATGACGGTGTTCCTGTTCTCACTGGCCGGTGTCCCCCCGATGGGCGGCTTCTGGGCCAAGTTCTTCGTGTTCAAGGTCTTGACCGACGGCTGGGGCCTCTGGGGAACCATCCTCGCCCTCTTCGTGGCTGTCAATTCGGTCGTCGCCGCCTACTACTACCTGAATGTGGCAAAGCAGATGTGGTTCATGCCGGCCCCGGATGGTGACCACTCACCGATCGTGATCCCACCGGCTCTGGTGGCCGCGGTCGGCGTCACCATCGTGGTCACGATGATCACCGGTGTGACCGGGTTGATCCCCGACTGGACCGACTTCGCCAACCTGGCCGCTGCGCCGTAACGCCCCTCGGTCAGCGCTGATTCGCGGTTCGTTCATGTCGACGGAACTGATCTCAATCGACAAGCTGGCAGACATTCTGACCGCCGATTCACCCGCCGAGCGTCACATCATCGCCATCGCCGGGCCGCCCGGGGCGGGGAAGTCGACCGCGGCCGAGTCGCTGGCCGAGGCGATCAACCGAAGGACGCCGGGCGCTGCCGCCGTCTTCCCGATGGACGGCTATCACTACGACGACCTGGTCCTCGACGAGCGGGGTTGGCGAACGCGTAAAGGGGCTCCTCACACCTTCGACGTGTCCGGCTTCGCCCACATGTTGGCCCGCCTTCGCCGAAACGAGGAGGACGAGGTCGCCGTCCCGGTCTTCGATCGCAGCATCGAGATCGCCCGGGCCGGGGCGCGTATCATTCCCCGTTCGGTCACCCACCTTGTCGTCGAGGGCAACTACCTCCTGGTCGACGCCCCACCGTGGGACACGCTGGCCGAACACTTCGACGTCACCGTCTACATCGAGGTTCCCGAAGCGGAGCTTCGTCGGCGCCTCCTCGACCGGTGGTCCGATCTGTCCGGGGAGGCACTGGAGGAGAAGCTGGAGGGCAACGACATGCCCAACGTTCGGCTCGTGCTGTCACGCAGCCGGCCGGCCGACTTCGTTCTCCGCCACGTTGTCTGACCGACCCGACCGGCGGTTCCATACCACCGCAACGGGGATCGGTGGCCGCCGGAAGCGGGGTTCGCGGGAGCGGCTAGCGTTGTTCGGTGGTCGCCGTCGCTTCGACCGTCGATCCTGATTCGAAGGTGAACGTGGCGGCGAAGGTGTCACCCTCGGCCAGCGGTTCGGCAACGCCCCTGCACATGACATGCAGGCCGCCGGGTTCGAGCTGCAGACGTCGGTCGGGTTCGACGGTCAACGCCGAATCCTCGGCCGGTCGCATCCGCGCCACGCCGGTGTCATCGACGACGGTGGCGTGCAGTTCGGCCACGGTGCAGCGATCGGACGACACGGACGTGAGTCGATCAGCCTCGTCGCCTTGGTTGTCGATGATGGCGTAGATCGCCGTGCGATCGGAGCCGGGTGGGGTGGGACGGGCCCACGCGTCGTCGAGCGTCAGACCGCCGCCGGCACTGCTCTCGGTGCCGCCGCTCTCGTCACCGCAGCCGCCGAGGGTGAGGACGAGCGCCCCCACGAGCGACCCCAGCACCATCCGGGGAGCCTCGGCGAATCCGGGTCCCGTCATCCCAGCAGCTCCTCGATGTCGGTTCGCAGCTGGTCGGCGGTCACGGTCGGAGGCCAAACGATCCGGAGACCACCGTCGGGGCCGATCCCGAACAGCGAGGCGGTGTGGTCGACCAGATAGTCGTCGGCACCCTCGGCCGCCGTTGGATCGACCTGGTAGTACACGCCGTAGTTGGTGGTGACCCGGCCGATCGACTCCGTCGGGCCGGTCACCCCCTCGAATGCCGGGTCGAAGAACTCGACGTAGGTCTGGAGTGACGCCGCATCGTCTCGTTCGGGATCGACCGACACCATCCAGACCTCGGTCCGGGCGCGATCATCGCCGTCGAGTCCGCCGACCGCCTGAGCAGCCAGCGCCATCGTCGCCGGGCAAACGTCGGGGCAGTTGGTGTAGCCGAAAAACACCAGAACCACGTCGTCGTCGAAGGCGGCCGGATCGACGGGCCGGCCGGTCCGGGTGAAGGTGAGGCCCCCCATGTCCGGGGCCGGCGTGTCGCCCTGCAGGACCGTGCCGACGTAGAGGTGGGGCGTGAACGCCGTGACCAGCAGCCGAGCGACGAGGATGCCGGCGACGACTGCGGCGGCCACCGCCCCGATCATGAGCGGCGAGACCGCCAGCCGTCGTGGTCGCCGAGATTCGCCGGTCACCGGGTCGGTCGGCGGCGGTGAGGAACTCGATGATTCGGTTGTGCTGACCATGGATGGGCGAACTCCGGCTTGGGGGAGCGGGCTGCAGATCGGATTCTACGACGAAGGGTCGCTGCGGGTGCGGGCAAGCGCTCAGGGGTAACAGAGGAACAGGTGGGCGGCCTCGTAGGCGACCGACGCCGCACCGCTCGAGTAGCGGATCTCGTCGGCCAGGATTTCGAGGTGTGAGGTGAGTTTGTCGGCGTCGTCGGCCAGCGTCTGGTAGCGGTACTCGCCCCGAACGATCCCTGCGCCGTCGGTGATGACGAACGCCGGGTCGAAGTCGACGGTCCCGTCGTCGGCGATGTCGTAGTAGCGGCGGAATCCCTCGCCCACGACCAGTCGCACGTCGTCGTCGGAGCCCCCGATCCAGCGCCATCGGTCGCCGTCGGCCCCGGAACGATCCGCGGCCGCCGCCAGCTCGCTCGGCGTGGTGTCGCCCAAGGCAACGGTGACGAGTCTGACGGTCAAGCCGTCGAACGAGACGTCGGTGGCGACCCGCTCGGCCACCGCCGACATGGTGCTTTCGATGGTTTCGCAGCTGTCACAGACGGGCGGAGCGAACGTGTAGACGGTGACGGCACCCCGGCCCGACTCGCTCGTGTAGGGTCGACCCTGATCATCGATCAGGGCGTATCCCGGCGCAAGGCGAATGCGAGGGAGAACCTGGACCGGCTCGAAGTAGGCGAAGGCGATGGCACCCAGCGCGGCCAGCACGAACACCCCGCCGACGGCTTTGAGCCATCGGGGTATGAGCAACTCGTCGACCGCATCCGGATCGGGCGAAGCACCTCTAGGATCGGTGGGGTGCGAACCGTCCGCTGGGTCGTCGCCGTTCTGGCCGTCGCCGTGCTGCTCTACACGTGTGCGCTGCCCGGGGACCTCCCCGCTGACACCGACACCACCGGCGGCCTGGTCGGCACCTACACCACCAACGGGGTTCACCCCACGGGCGGTGAGTTCGGAGGTACCGCCATCATCACCGACTCTGACCGGGCCGGTGTCTACACCATCGACCTGATCATCACCGGCGGGATTCAGCGGCAGACGGCGGTGCGGTCCGGCGATCGCCTGGCAGTCACCTGGGAGACGGTGGCTGCCGCCTCCGATCGGCCGCTGACCGGAACCGGCGACTACGTCATCGAGCCCGACGGTCGCATCACCGGCACCTGGCGAGTCGACGGATCCGATCTCGACGGCACCATCGAGTTGTTCCCCGACGCGTGATGAATGGTGATTGCTGGGAGTCATGAGTCGCCGCCGTCGTTGTTGGCCTTGTCAGTATCGCCGCTGGTGTTGACCCGGGCCGACGTCGGCGCCACAGCGCCGGTGCTTCGGCCGGCGGCCGAAGCTCCCGGTCACAAGCGGAGCTTTCGACACGGCTACCAGGGTCTCGTGCTGACGCCGGGGGCGTTGAGGTTCATGTTGAGGATCTGGTCCACCAGTTGCGGTCCGTACGCGATCAGCAGGAGCAGGCCGGCTCCGATGAGCCACGGCTTGAAGCGGTCCAGCCAGACCGGTGTCAGCTGCGGGCTGCGAATCGACTGGGCGATCGGCACCTCCGGAACCTCCTCCGGCTCGAGCTTCTCGCCCAGCGCAGTGCGCAGCATGATGTAGCCGTAGAGGAGGGCGGAGACCAACAGGATGGCACCGCCGATCGAGGTTCGCAGCAGATGGCCATCCCATGCCTCCGGGGTGTAGGGTGCCTCACCGAGCGGGGTGCGGCGGGGGGCGCCGAGCAGACCGAGCACGTGCATGGCGTTGGAGAAGATGATCATGCCGACGAACCAGGTCCAGGCCTGAACCAACGCCAGCATCGGCGTATGCAACCGGCGTCCGGTCAAATACGGGACCAGCCAGTAGCTGATGCCCATGAACGACAGGGTCACGGCGGTGGCCACGGTCAGGTGGAAGTGGCCGGGAACCCAGGTTGTGTTGTGGATGACCAGGTTGAGGTTGTAGGAGGCGTTGGTCAGGCCGCCGATGCCGCCGAACATGAACAGGATGCCGGCCAGCAACTGGGCCGCCACGGACGGGTCGGTCCACGGGAGGGCTCTCACCCAGCCGAAGAGCCCCGTTCCGCCGCGGCGACGGGCCGCGTACTCGAGCGAGGCGATGACGGTGAAGGCGGTGATCATCGACGGGAAGAAGACCGCGTAGGTCAACATCGCGTGGATCCACTTCCAGGTCTGGGGAATGCCGGGGTCGACGAACTGGTGGTGGAACCCGACTGGCACGCTGACGATCAGAAACATCCAGAAGGCCAGCCGGGCCAGCGAGTCGCTGAACAGCCGACCACCGGCCTGGCGAGGCAACATGCCGTACCAGGAGGTGTAGGCGGGCAGCAGCCAGAAGTAGACCAGCGGATGCCCCGTGAACCAGAAGTAGGTGCGGGCCAGTTCGGGATCGGTGCCATCGATCAGGCCGAGCGACCAGGGCAGCAGCATGGTGAGGATCTCGACGGCCACACCAAGGGTGGCGATCTGCCACATGGCGGCGTTGATGATGTTGGCCAGCGCGATGAACGGCGATCGAACGCCCAGGTTCTCCCTGCGCCAGGCGGCCAGTGTCAGGAAGAAGCCGACGCCCTCGATCCAGCTGCCGACCACCACCAGGGTCAAACCGAGGTAGAAGGCGGCGCTGGCCTGCAGAGGCGGGTAGAAGGTGTAGAGGACGGTGGCCGAGTTGGTCAGGATCGGAACGGCGGTGGTGATCAGGCCGACCACCATGACCCCGAAACCGATCTGGTTGATCCGGGGATGGCTCAATGGTCGGCGGAGGCCTCGGATGGTGGTGAAGTTGGTGAACCCGACGATGAAGAAGGTGGTCCATACCAGGGCGTTGAGAACACCGTGAAGCGTGAGCCCCTGGTAGTAGCTCTGGATGACCGGTTCCAGGTACTCGTAGAGATCCAATCCGGAGAACTCGAAGGCCTGCAGCGGTCCCATCAAGGAGCCGATCACCAGGGCGATCACCGCCACCAGGATGTGGAGGCCGACGAAGCGTCGTTCTTCGGGCGTGAGCTCCCGTTCTCCGACGCGGCCCGCCGGGTCCGGGGCGTCCGGGGCGCCGGGCGTTTCCGGAGTGTCGATCACCGTCATAGGGTTCCGCTCCTAACCTGCGTCGTCGCCTGTGTCGTCCGCCGGGCTCTCATCGGCGGCATCCGTTCGAGCAGCGACGTCGGGTACCACGCTGATCGTGCCGAACATGGTGGCGTGGCCCTGGCCGCAATACTCGGTGCAGATGTAGGGGTAGTCGCCGACCTCGTCGAAGGTGTACTCGAGCTTCGACACCTGACCGGGAACGATCTGCATGTTGACGTTGGTGTCGGTGATCTTGAAGCCGTGCTGCAGATCGGGGGTGGTGACGTAGATGGTCACCGTCGAGCCGACGGGAATCTCGATGGTGGCGGGAGCGAACGACCACGTCTGGGCGATCACGTAGGCCTCGTAGCGGCCCTCCGAGATCTCGCGGAGCCCGGGTTCGGACCACGGCGGTGAGTCCATCACCGTTCGGGGGTCGACCTCGGTCTCGGCGCCGCTGACCTGGAAACCGAGGGCGAAGCCGGAGATCGACACCGTGACGAAGAAGACGACCAGGAGCAGGATCGACACCCTCATCCAGTTGCGTTCAAACGGGTCGATGCCCATGTCGAGTTCGACCTCGGCGGGGCTGTCGTCCGGGTTCAGGGTGGGTGTTGCCGGCTCGGTCATGCCGTCACCCCCCGACTCAGGAGGATGACGTAAACCGACAACCACAGTAGGATCAGCGTGAGGACGAAGGCGGCGAGGATGGCGACGGTGCCGAGTGGTTTGAAGTGTTCCTCGGATTCGGTTTCCGGCGCCGCCGGAGCGCCATCTCGGTCGACATCCGGTGACGGTGTTACCACAGGCTCGTTCCTCCCCGTATCGATGGTCGGCGGCGTTCGACTCGTGTGTCTCGTGCCGCAACGGGGGCGACCTGATTCTCACCTTGTTCGTCGCCAGGTCTCTGGTCGCCTCGTTTATATCAGCGCGCTCAATCCGGAATTCAGGGACCAAAGTCCCTTTTTGCCCACCGTCGATTCGACTCTAATGGCATGGTTGCGAGCCCGCGAAACCATGATCCGGCGGGATCAGCATCGTTGGCAGGGAGGCTGATGACCGGACAAGAGGAGAGACCCGAACCGCTGCTTCGGCCGTTGAAGCAGGTTCGTGGGGTAACCGCCGCATTCCTGTCGCTGACCATCGTTCTCATCTCCGGTCTCGGCCTGTTCGCAGGGGTTGCCGTGGCCCAGACCACCGACACCGAGGTCGAGACCGACGACACCGGCACCAACTCCGGCAGCGCCGATGCCGATGCGGATCAGGCCGCTCAGAACGAACTCCTGCGCGACGGGGCTGCCGTCTACAGTCAACTGTGCCAGGCCTGCCATCAGCCGGGCGGTGCCGGGCTGCCCGGTTCCTATCCGCCGCTGATCGACAACCAGAATGTCGACGACACCGCCTACGTACGGGAGGTGATCAACAACGGGAGACAGGGCGAGCTGGTGGTCAACGGCGAGACCTACAACGGCGTCATGCCGGCGTTCTCGACCCTCGGCGACGATGAGGTCGAGGCGCTGATCTTCTACATTCAAAGCGGGTTCCAGGCCCCCTCGACCCCGGCGGTGGAGACGGCGACCGGCCCGATGGCCGGCACCGAACTGCCGGCTTTGACCAACATGGTTTGGCAGGCCGCCCTGCTCATCGCCGCCGTGATGGTTCTGCTCGTGATCGGACCCCGGCTGATCAGCCGCAACGACCGATTGGCCACTCCGTGGTTCGACACCTGGCTGAAGACCGGCGCCATCGTCGTGGCCACCGTGTTGGCCGTCGCCTACATTCCAAACTGGGTTCTGCAGACGTCGGCCGTTTCCTCTCTGGCCCGACCGCTGCAGGATCTGATCGGTGTCTCGGTTTGGGCGCTCGGACTTGCTCTGTGCCTGGGCGGTCTCTGGTACGCGCACCGGGAATCGCGGGTATGAGCCTCAAACCGCTCGAGTTCTACGACGAGAACATCCCGTGCCTGGCCGCCTGCCCCGTCAACACCAACGCCGGCATGTACGTGGCCGCCATCGCGGACGGGGAGGACGAGAAGGCGTATCTGACGGCCCGACTGCCCAATCCGTTTGCCTCGGTCTGTGGGCGGGTCTGTGCCGCCCCGTGCGAAGACGCCTGCCGGCGCGGGGAGATCGATCGCCCCATCGCCATCCGGGCGTTGAAGCGATTCGTCACCGAACAGTTCGGCACGGAGACCGGCTCGGCGTCCGGCTGGTCGCAGGTCGCCGCCCCACCGGCGGTCGAGCTACCGCAACACATCGGGATCGTCGGAGCCGGCCCGGCGGGCATGGCGTGTGCTCATGACCTGCGCCGTTTCGGGTACAAGGTCACCGTCTACGAGGCCACCGACAAGCTGGGTGGAGCCATGTGGCTCGGCATCCCCGAATACCGCCTCGACCGCGACGTGCTGGCCGCCGACACGCAGGCCATCGTCGACATGGGCGTCGAGGTGGAGTTCAACACCCGTCTCGGCGTCGATGTCTCCTTCGGCGAGCTGAGGGACCGCCACGATGCGATCTTCCTGGGTATCGGAGCGACGCTCGGTCGGGGACTCGACATCGAGGGCGCCGACGCCGACGGTGTGCTGAAGGCCATCGAGTTCCTCATCAACATGAACCGGGGATTCGACGTGTCGGTGGGGGAGCGGGTCATCGTCATCGGCGGCGGTGACGTGGCCATGGATGCCGCCCGCACCGCCCTGCGGGCAGCGGAGTACCGTGCGGCCGAGAACGGCGCCGATACGGTGCCGTCGAGTGGCCCGGCGCCGGGAGCTCCCCGTGATTCGGGAGCGGCGGACCGCAACTCCATGATCGAGGCGTTCGACGCCGCCCGCACCGCAGCCCGGGCCGGAGCCAAGAACGTCACCATCATCTCGCTCGAGAGCCGCGACGAGATGCCGGCTCACGAGTTCGAGGTCGAGGAAGCGACCCACGAGGGTATCGATTTCGTCCATCGTCGCGGCCCGGCCCGGATCACCACCGCCGGCGGCCAGGTCACGGGCATCGACACGACCGGGGTGATCCGGGTGTTCGACGACGAGGGTCGATTCGCCCCCGAGTTCGACCATGACGACATCCGCCACTTCGAGGCCGACACCGTGATCCTGGCCATCGGACAGGCCATCGATCTCGATGCCATCGGTCCCCAAGGTCCGGAGATCGGTCCCCGGCGCACCATCGGTATCGATTGGGAGACCGGAGCCACCAACCTCGACGATGTCTGGGCCGGCGGCGATGCGGCCAAAGGACCACGGACACTGATCGACGCCATCGCCGACGGTCGACGGTCGGCGGCCGACATCCACCGCCACTTCGGCGGGACCATCGCCGCCGACAAACCGGGGAGGATGGTCGAGCTTCGCCAGTTCCACCGCCTGGAGGACCTCTACGACCGGCAACCCCGTGTCGACGTTCCCGTCCTCGAGACCGGACGGCGGATCGGGCTGGCCGAGGTCGAGCTCGGGTTCACGCCCGAACAGGCACGCTGCGAGGCCAACCGTTGCCTGCGATGTTTTGCCAACATCGTCCTGGACGTCGACAAGTGCGTGTTGTGCGCACTCTGCTCCGACGTGTGCCCGGTCGACGTCATCTCGTTGGTGCGTTCGGAGGACGTCGACCCCGAGGTGATCGGTGGCACGGCGCTCCTCCTCGACGAAACGGCCTGCATCCGCTGCGGGCTCTGTATTGAACGATGCCCCCCCGATGCGCTGTCGATGGGGGTCTGGACCGGAGTAGGGGTACCTGAATGACCACCATCGAAAAGCCACCCGGTGCGTCGGACGCGCCCGGGTTCGATGAACCCGGGCCGAGTCCGATGCGCCAACCGTTCGCATGGGTCCGCGGCACCCCGGTCGGTCGATCGATCTGGCGGACCCCGCCTCGATCGACGCCCCGCGACGCCGCGGCCGGTCACTGGTCGAGCTTCCTGCTCCACATCTATCCCGTCAAGATCAAACGATCCGAACTCGGCTTCAGTCACACCTGGTATCTCGGCGTGATGTCCACGGTGCTCTTCGGGTCACTGATCCTGTCGGGGTTCTATCTGATGTTCTTCTACGTGCCGTCGCCGGCGTCGGCCTACACCGACATCCAGACCATCCAGACCGAGGTGGCCTTCGGCCAGTACGTGCGGAACGTGCATCGCTGGTCGGCCCACCTGATGGTGCTCATGGTGGCCGCCCACATGGGCAAGGTGTTCTACCGGGGCGCCTACAAGAAGCCCAAGGAGTTCAATTGGGTGATCGGCGTGGTCCTGCTGGTGCTGACGCTGCTGATGTCGTTCACCGGCTACCTGCTGCCCTGGGACCAGCTTGCATTCTGGGCCGTCACCGTCGGCACGGAGATGGCCGGCTACGTGCCCTTCGTCGGTGAGCAGGTGAAGGAGCTGATGCTCGGGGGTCCGACCGTCGGTTCGGCCACCCTGCTGCGTTTCTACGTGCTGCACGTGGCCGTGCTCCCGTCGGTGCTGGTGCTGGTGTTGATGATCCACCTCTGGCGCTGGCGCAAGGACTCCATGCTCGATATCGACCGGGAGGAACCCGATGAGTGACGGCAACGGTCCCAACGCAGGCTCGGTGCCGGTGCGGCTGAGCGCCAAACCAGACGTGATCGGCGGGAAGCGGGTGCTGGGCATCGTGCCCGGCAAGCCGGTGGCCGGCGACTCGAAGGATCCGGCGAGCGACGACATGGTGATGGTCTGGCCCCACCTGCTGGTGCGGCACGCCGTGTCCGCCCTCGCCATGATGCTGCTGGTGCTGATCATCTCCATCTTCTTCGATGCTCCGCTCAAGGACGTGGCCAACCCGACGGTCACCCCGAACCCCGAGAAGGCCCCCTGGTACTTCGCCGGCCTCCAGGAGCTGTTGGCGCACTTCCACCCTCTGGTGGCCGGGGTGCTGATACCGGGTGCGATCCTGACCGGGCTGTTCGCTCTGCCCTACATCGATCGAAGCGTGTTCGTGAAGCCCCGGCACCGCCGGGTTGCGATCACGACCTTCACCGTGTTCCTGGTTCTGTTCATCGTTCTGACCCTGATCGGGTTTGCCTTCCGGGGCCCGAACTGGGGTTGGGTGTGGCCGTGGGTCGAATGGCACGGGGAGTTCTGATGAACGAGGACGTCCCCATCATGCAGCGAAGACGAGGTATGGCTTGTGAGTGACTTTCTGGACCGTCGCCGGTTCCTGGCCAGGCTGTGGCAGGCCGGTGGCGGACTGCTCGCCGGGGTGGCCGCCTGGACCACCTGGGATGTCATGCGGCCGCTGGCCAGCACCGGGTTCGGGGGCCTCGTCCGGTCGGTCAAACCCGAGGTGGTAACCGGGGAAACCGTCGTCGAGGTGGCCGCCGCCCGCTCCTACCTGACCGACGTCAACGGCGAAACCGTCGCCCTCAGCGAGAAGTGCACGCACCTCGGTTGCCGGGTGTCGTACTGTGAGTCGTCGGGCCTGTTCGAATGCCCGTGTCACGGCTCGGTGTTCAACCGGGCCGGCGACTACGTGGCCGGCCCCGCCCCCCGGGGAATGGACCGCCATCCGGCCGAGGTCGGCGACGACGGGTTCCTCTATATCGACACCGGTGAGCGGATCGAGGGCCTGGCTCCGGGCAGCGCCCAGGTCGACTCGAACCCGAGGGGTCCGTCGTGCGCGACCGAGGGTGAGGGTTGACATGGCCTACGACATCGACGAGGAACTCGAACAGTCGACCAACCGGGTCATGGTCATCGGGTTCGGGCTGATGGTGGCACTCATTCTCGCCTTCCCCCTCTACCGGGTGGTCGAACCGACCAACCGGGAGCAGGCCAGGGCCGACAACCTGGCCTCGTTGGCCCGGAGCGGCGCGGAGACCTGGGGGTTCAACTGCTCGTCGTGTCACGGTCTCAACGGGGAGGGTGGCGTCGGACCGGCGCTCAACTCGCAGCAGTTCCTGGAGGCGGCCACCGACCAGCAGGTCGAGCAGCTCGTGTCGGTCGGTGTGCCCGGCACCCAGATGGGGGCCTACTCCCAGGACTTCGGCGGTCCGCTCACCTCCGAACAGATCAAGGCCGTGGCCGTCTACATCCGGAGCTGGGAGGAGGACGCTCCCGACAACCCCGACTGGCGGACCGGTAGCCCCTGATCGCCGTTCGAGTGCGGGATCGGGACGGCTAGGGTGGACGACGATGGAGCGGTTCGACGCCTACATGGAGCGTTGCCTGTACGGCCCCGACGGCTTCTACAGCACGCACGGGATCGCCGGTCGCGGCCGGGGAGACTTCATCACCAGCCCCGAGGTCGGACCCCTCTTCGGGGCGGTGATAGCCAATGTCCTCGACGCCTGGTGGGACGAGACCGGTCGGCCCGAGCCGTGGACGGTGTATGACATCGGATGCGGGCCGAACACGTTGCTGAAGGCTGTGCGTCGGGCTCGCCCTGCCGAGGAGCGGCCGTGGCGACTCATCGGAGTGGATCGGGTGGACCCGATCGCGGCCACGTCAGCCGCCTCCGATCCGACGGCGTCCGACGCCGCCGTGGGGGTTGCGCGGATTGCCGAGCCCCCCGATGACCTCAGCGGATGCGTGGTCGTGGCCAACGAACTCCTCGACAATCTTCCCTTCCGGATCATCGACCGTTCCATGGACGGCGAGGATCGCGAACTTCATGTCGACCGTGGATGTGAACACCTTCGGCCGGCCGACTCGATCCTCGACATCCCGGCCGGAACGCGGGCTCCGCTTCTCGAGCAGGCATTGCTCTGGTGCCGCTCGGTCATCGACCGCAACCCGGCCCACGTCCTGCTGTTCGACTACGGAGCCGCGACGACCGCCGAGTTGGCCGAGCGGGGTGGTTGGCTCCGGACCTATCGCGGTCATCGGCGGGGCGAGGATCCTCTCGTGGAACCCGGCCGGTGGGATATCACCACCGATGTCGCGGTCGACCAGTTGCCGGCCGGGGCAGCGGTGACCACGCAGACCGAGTTCCTGCGTCGATGGGGCATCGATGAGTTGGTCGAGCAGGGGCGGAGGTACTGGGAAGCGCACGCGGCGTCCCCCGATCTGACCGCGATCGCCATGCGCAGCCGCATCGGCGAAGCCGAGGCGCTCACCGATCCGACCGGACTCGGATCGTGGCTTGTGGTCCACTACGGTCCGTCGTAGCGCAGTCCGCGCCCCCCGGCTGCCGGACGGCTGCGGTCTCGTTCGTCGGTGCTGTTCGCTAAATGCGACGGACGGTACTTCCGTTTTTGACCGGTTTGACCGGGTGTGCGACGTCCCGTAATTCGGCACGTCCTCCATCGAGCGGTCCGAGCCATCGAACGATGGATCGGCCGGCACTGGGACGGCGTCGACCTCCTGTTCGTGGCTGTAGCATGGACGCCAATGGTCGAGAACGACAGAGGAGCTCTCAATCGCTCTCTGATAGCCGAGAAGGCGCTGCAGATCATCGACAGCGATGGTCTCGACGGCCTGTCGATGAGGAAGCTCGGATCCGCCCTCGGCGTGGAAGCGATGTCGCTGTACCACTACATGGACAATAAAGAGGATCTTCTCAACGCCATTGTCGATAATCTCTACGGTGAAATCGATCTCCCCACTGATATTCCCGACCATGACTGGGAGCTGGCGCTACGGCGCGCGCTGCGGTCTTTCTACGATGTGCTGCTCCGCCACCCGGCGGCCCTGGAACTCTTCACCACCCGTCAGGTCTCCAGTGGGAACGCGCTGGCGGTCATGAGCTGGGCCTTCGACCGATGCCGGATGGCCGGACTCGACCCGAAGCAGTCGGCCAGCACGTTTCACTTCTGCGTCGCGTACGTCATCGGCCATGCGGCAAGCGAACTGGGCATGTTGTCGCGGGTCGAAGAGGGCGATCGTGCCCGATACGTCGAGGAGGAGGGGATGAGCCCCGAGTTCCTCGCCTTTCTGGAGTACACGGCCTCGGAGCGCGGCGCCCAGGTGTTCGACTTCGGGTTGGAGATGCTGTTCGCTTCCCTGGCGTCGACGTTCGGGTTGAACCGGTCCTGACCGTCGGGCGCGGTGTCGCCGACGGCAACCGCCCGAGATGGTCGGGTGGGGACCCATGGCTGGCGGGAACAGCCCGCCCGGCGGCCGTCACGGTCCGGTTCCGGCCGGCCATGGAAGGAATGTCCCCGGTGGCACTAACATCGGATGGGTCGTGGGGGATCCCGGACCTGGACAGATCAACACGCCCTAGGTAGCAGAGGAGTTCGGAGCGAATGTCGGAAGCCATCGAAGTCTATGAAGTTGAGGGTAGGACGTTTCCACCGCCGGCCGAGTTCGCCGCTCGGGCCAATGTCAACGACCGTTCGCTGTACGAGGAGGCCGATGCCGACTTCGAGGCGTTCTGGGCTCGCCAGGCGCGGGAGCTGGTCACGTGGGACACCGACTTCGAGACCACCCTCGAATGGAACCTGCCCGACGCAAAGTGGTTCGTCGGTGGGAAGCTGAACATCACCGCCAACTGTCTTGACCGTCACGTCGAGGCCGGCCGTGGTGACAAGATCGCCTATCACTACGAAGGCGAACCGGGCGACACCCTGTCGATCACCTACGCCGAGTTGCTCACCGAGGTCTGCAAGTTCGCCAACGTCCTGAAAGGTCTCGGGCTGCAGAAGGGCGACATCGCCGCCATCTACATGCCGATGATCCTGGAGCTGCCGATCGCCATGCTGGCATGTGCCCGAATCGGGGTGGCCCACTCGGTGATCTTCGGCGGCTTCTCGGCCGACGCCATCATCGACCGCTGCGACGACGCCAAGGCCAAGATCGTCATCACCGCCGATGGCGGTAACCGCAAGGGTTCACCCGCTCCGCTGAAGCCCACCGTCGACGAGGCGCTGTCGCGCGGTGCCGAGACCGTGGAGAACGTCATCGTCGCCAACCGCTGTGATCTGGAACCGGACATGCTGCCGGGTCGCGACCACTGGTGGCACGAACTCATGGCCGACGCATCCGACGACTGCCCGGCCGAGCCGATGGACTCCGAGCAGCTCCTCTACCTGCTCTACACCTCGGGGACGACCTCGAAGCCCAAGGGCATCATGCACACCACCGGTGGCTATCTGACCCAGACGTGCTTCACCCACAACTATGTCTTCGACATCAAACCCGAAACCGACATCTACTGGTGCGCCGCCGACATCGGCTGGGTGACGGGCCACAGCTACATCGTCTACGCCCCGCTGGCCAACGGCTGCACGTCGGTCATGTACGAGGGCACACCCGACACCCCGCACAAGGGACGGTTCTGGGAGATCATCGAGAAGTACCGGGTAACCCAGCTCTACACGGCACCCACCGCCATCCGCATGTTCATGAAGTGGGGCACCCAGGAGCCGGAGCGCTTCGATCTGTCGAGCCTGCGGGTGATGGGTACGGTCGGCGAGCCGATCAACCCCGAGGCGTGGATGTGGTATCACGAGCACATCGGCGGCGGCAACACACCGATCGTCGACACCTGGTGGCAGACCGAGACGGGCGGCCACATGATCACCCCGCTGCCCGGGGTCACCACCACCAAACCCGGTTCGGCCTGCCACGCCATTCCCGGTGTGTTCGCCGAACTGGTCGACGACGCGGGCAACAAGGTCGACAACGGTGGCGGCTACCTGACCATAGCCCGGCCGTGGCCGTCGATGCTGCGCGGCATCTGGGGTGACCCGGAGCGTTACCTGGAGACCTACTGGTCCCGCTTCGAAGGCCGCTACTTCGCCGGCGACGGCGCCAAACTCGACGACGACGGCTACCTGTGGCTGCTCGGCCGGGTCGACGACGTGATGAACGTGTCGGGTCACCGGATCTCCACCACCGAGATCGAGTCGGCTCTGGTCGACCACCCGGCCGTGGCGGAGGCGGCCGTGGTCGGCGCCAACGACGAGGTCACCGGCCAGGCCATCATCGGGTACGTGATCCTCCGGGGCACACACGAGGCGTCGAAGGAGCTCGGCGACGAGATCAGGGAGCACGTCGGGGTGAAGCTCGGCAAGATCGCCCGTCCGAAGACCGTGATCATCGTGCCCGACCTGCCCAAGACCCGGTCCGGCAAGATCATGCGTCGCCTGCTCCGTGATGTGGCCGACGGCCGTGCGTTGGGTGACACCACCACACTGGCCGATCCCTCGGTCGTTGCCGAAATCGCCGCCGGTGCGGCGGAGGGCGACGAAGACTAGGCCACCGACGAACCCGTCGGGAGCGCAACGAAGCGTGGTCGCCCGCCGTCGGGGGTCGGCCACGCTTTCGTCATCTTCTTGCCGGATGGGGGAACCTTTTCGGGGGCCGGCGACTTAGTAAGGTGTGACATCGACTCATTCGCACACCGTCGGCGAAGCCGCCGACGGCCACCGGAGGAACACCACCGTGGCGGAGCGTGAGCCGTTGAGCCGCACGTTCGAGGAATTCTGCCAGGCCGAGTACTCGTCGATCGCCAACGCCCTGACCTGGAGCCTCGGCGGCCACGACCTCGGACGCGAAGCAGCCGACGAGTCGTTCGCCAGGGCATTCGAGCGCTGGAGCACCGTCGGAGCCATGGACAATCCGGCCGGATGGGTCTACCGGGTGGGTTTGAACTGGGGCCGTCGACGCCTCTGGCGGGGCAAGCGTGAACGGGACCTGCTGAGTCAGGTGCCGACGCGGGACGTTCTCCACCTCCACTACCGCGACCCGGACCTGGCGTCGGCCCTGGCCGAGCTGTCGGTCAAGCTTCGCTCCGTCGTCGTTCTTCGACTCCTGCTCGACTACTCGGAGCGGGAAACGGCCGAAGCACTCAATCTTTCCGTCGGCACCGTCAAGAGCCGTCTTCATCGCGGTCTCACCCAGCTTCGGGAGCAGCTGGACGATCACGTTGACGGTCACCGATCCACCAATCCCCACCCCGCCACGGACCGCACGGACGAGGAGCAATCGTCATGAACCAACTCGAGGAACGGCTCCGGACCGCCGGGCAGTCCCACACCGACATCACCCCCGACCTCCACTCGATCAGAAATCGAGGCCTGAGGATCCGCCGGAATCGGCAGATCGGCATATCGTTGGCCGCCGTCGCCCTGGTCACCCTGGGCGGCGTCGCCGCCTTCAATGAGCTTCGGCCCAACGGAGACACAACGATCCTTTCCGCCTCGGAGGGCCGGCTCGACGACATTGCCGACATCGACACGACCGTTCCCGATCCAGACGCCGAGATGGTCGACGATGAGACAACGGGGGACACGTCGGTCGACGATCTCGACGAGGTAGACGATCCCAATGACACCGCTGAGGACAGCGCCGACGCTGTTGCGGTGGCACCGGGCAAAGGTGGCGAAGATTCCGCTGCCTCCGACGAAGCGCAGGCGATGCCCTCCCGCAGTTCCGTGGCGGACGGGACCGGGGGCTGGCTCACGGTGACGTCGAGTGGAATCGAACATCTTCGAGCCGACGGAAGTTCCGGCATGATCAGCTTCCCCGATCCCGCCGGAGGGTTCGCCCAGCGCTGGCCGACCGATGTGGTCACCATCGACGGTGGTCGGTACCTGTTGATCGACCAGTTCGTGAACCGCCAGGATCTCGCGGCCGAGCGGGAATGGGCGCTGGCCGAATCGTATGGCATTCCCTACGACCCGGAGACCGGGGCCATCGGCCTCGACCAGGTCGCAACGCCCGAGGAACTCGACGCCCTCAACCACTGGGAGGTCTCGATCCTGGCCGTCGACCTGGCCTCCGACGACATCATCACCATCGAGAATCGAGTCATCAACCGGACGCGCAGCCCCGACTGGGTCTACAACGGTCACATCACCTCCGACGGTTCGACCATCATGGTGATGCGGGAGCTGTGGCAGGGCCACTGTCTGTACGCCGAGGGTCTGACCCTGGGCGGCCTGCCCGTCGACATCGCCGACGCGGCGGTCTATCCCAAACCGCAGGGCGTGGACACGATGAGCTACGACGAGATCGACGCCGTGTTCGGCTCCCAGGCCGACCCACCACAGCCGTGCCGTGGGCTGGATGACTTACCCGACAGTGGGCTCGGTGTCTGGGGTACGCAGGCCGACCGGGCACAGATCGAGGCGTTCCGGAGGGCCTTCTTCGAGGCCGGTCTTGGCTGACGGCCCGGCCTTTCCATACGGCGGTAGATTGAAACCATGAAAAATGGTCTGAAAACAGCGGTCTTGCTGGCGGCTCTCGCCGGCATCATCATGCTGTTCGGTTCCTTCTTCGGTCGGGGCGGTCTCACGTTCGCCTTCATCATTTCGCTGGTGATGATCGGCGGGTCCTACTTCTTCAGCGACAAGCTGGCGATTCGCTCGGCCCGGGCGGTGGAGGTCACTCGGGAACAGCTGCCCCGGTACTACGAGATCATGGAGGAGCTGACCGGGCTGACCGGCATGCCGATGCCCAAACTGTACGTGTCGCCCGAGCAGCAACCGAACGCGTTCGCCACCGGTCGGGGGCCGAGTCACGCTGCAGTCTGTGTGACCGAGGGTCTGCTGAGAACCCTGTCGTGGGGCGAAATCCGCGGTGTGCTGGCCCACGAGCTGGCCCACATCCGCAATCGTGACATTCTCACCGGGTCCGTTGCGGCCATGATCGCCACCACCATCAGCTACGCCGCCAACATGGCCATGTGGGGTGGTCTGACCGGTCGCCGTCGCGAAGAAAACGGCAATCCCATCATCATGTTGGCCTTCGCCATTCTCGCTCCCATGGCTGCGGCCATGATCCAGATGGCCATCAGTCGAAGTCGGGAGTTCGAGGCCGACCGCACGGCAGCCCGGATCCTGAACGACGGCGAGCCCCTGGCATCGGCCCTCGAAAAGCTGCACGGCTACGCTCAGCGGATCCCGTCGTCCGTGCCACCACCCCAGGCCAGTCACTACATCGTGAACCCCCTGGCCAACCGCAAGGTCAGTTTCTCCAACCTGTTCGCCACCCACCCCCAGGCCGAGGCCCGAATCGCGGCGCTGCGGTCGGGGGAGTGGCGGTAGGGTTCAACCGGGGTCGCGCCGGTCAATCCCGGCCGGCTGACCGCCATCTCGCTCGAGCCGGTCGGCCACCGCGCTGCGCACCACCTAGTCGCGGAAGTTCTCGAACTGGAGTGGCAGATCGAAGTCGGCTTCCTTCAGGCCGGCGATGACCTCCTGCAGGGCGTCACGCTTCTTGCCCGACACCCGCACCTGGTCGCCCTGGGTCTGCGACTGGATGCCCTTCAGCTTCATGTCCTTGATGTGGCCGTTGATCTTCTTGGCCATGTCGGAGGAGATGCCGGCCTTGAGTGAAACCCGCATCCTGGCCCGACCGCCGGCCGCGTCCTCCATGTCGCCGAAGTCGAGCGACTTGAGTGAGATCTTGCGCTTCACCATCTTCTCCTCCAGCACCTGGCGGAAGGCGATGAGGCGGTCTCGACTGGCCGACTCGAGCGTGATGGCCATGTCTTTGTCATTGAGGTCGATGGTGGAGTTGGTGTCCTTGAAGTCGAACCGGTTGGTCACCTCGCGGTTCGTCTGATCAACGGCGTTGCGGACCTCTTGCATGTCGATTTCGGAGACAACGTCAAAGCTTGGCATGGCAACCAACCTAGAGGATTTGACGGCTGATTCGGCTTTTGCACGCCTCCTCCAGCCGCCGCCGGGACCGGTCAAACTTCTGCCCGAATCGGGCGACGATGGGCCGCCCGAGACGGTACCCTGATCGTTCCTGGGTCGGTGCCCGAGTGGCCAAAGGGAGCGGACTGTAAATCCGCCGGCTTCGCCTACGTAGGTTCAAATCCTACCCGGCCCACG